>JACQPS010000061.1 GCA_016207445.1 Gemmatimonadota bacterium
CCACCAGCTCGGCGGCGTTGCGTGGCACGAGCACGAAGGCGTCCTCGGCCCCACTTGCCGGGAGCTGGATGCCGAGGACGCGGCCCATCAGCTCGCAGGAGCGGGGGCCGTAGACGCCGCGCACGCCCCACCGGTCGGAGAGGTCCTCGAAGCGAGCGTAGAGCGGCGGCACGTATTTGCGCAGGTGCGCGAGCAAGGCCTCGCGCACCGCCGCAGGCATATCGACCAGTAGCTCGTCCCCGCGACGGAAGAGGCGTACGTCCGCGATCAACTTCCCCTTCGGCGTCAGAACGGCGGCGTACACGCCCTGTCCCTCGGGCGCCCCGGCGAGGTCGTTCGTGATCAGCCCCTGGAGCATGCGCACCGGATCGCGACCGTGGGCGCGCAACACCGCGCGGTCGGAGCGGTCGACCACCGCGGCGCTCGAGCGCGCCGCGCGGTACTCGGCGGCGGGATCGCCGTAGTTGCGCGGCACCTCGCGCCCATCCACCTCGGTGAAACGGGCGCCGAGCTCGCGGTGAAGGTCGCGGAGGAGGGCGGGCGCGTCCATGGCCCGGATCGGATCAGCGCCGGCTGGTGCGCGCCAGCTCGTCGATGAGCCGCCGCACGCCGCCCGCATCCGGCGCCTGCGGCGCGAAGCCGAGGTATCGTTCCAGGTCGGCGATCGCCTCGTCGAGGCGGCCGGTACGGGCCAGCAGCATCCCGCGATCGCGCAGCTCGCCCGCCGCGGTCGGGCGCACCAGCAGAATGAATTCGACAGCCGCCAGGGCGCGCGCGTCGTCGCGCGTGTTCAGGTAGATGCGCTTGAGGTTGGTGAGCAATCTCACCAGGATGTCCTTCTTGCCGGCCGGCTGGAGAAAGTCCGGCTGCAGGCGGACCATGCCCCCGTACACGCGCTGGAGCAGCTCCTGCGCCTGGTCCTCGAAGCGGAGTCGGCCGCCGTCGAAAGGGTCGACCAGGATTGTCATGGCCTCGCCGTCGTACCGAACCAGGAAATGGCCGGGAAAGTTTACGCCGCGTACGGGCAGTCCGAGCCGCCAGCCCACCTCGAGGTAGACGAGCCCCAGCGAGATGGGGATTCCGAGCCGCCGGTCCAGCACGTCGTTGAGGAAGGAGTTTCGGGCGTCGTAGTAGTTCTCCACGTTGGCGCGAAATCCCTCTTCCTGGTACAGGACGCGGTTCAGCTCGTGCAGCACGATGAGCGGCGCCGTTTCCTCGCCCAGGCGGTCGTGCACGCGCTCCGCGAGCAGGTCGAGGCGGCGCAGGTAGGGGCCGGGGGGCAGATTGGGATACTCCTCCGCGGCCAGAAGCAGCGCGGCGGCGGCGAGATCGAGCTCGGTCTCGGGCGCGGCCACCAGCCCCGCGAAACGCAGGCGAGCCGAGAGCCTGAGTGCGCTCACGAAGCTCTCGCCTCCCGGAAGAGCGCCTCGAGCCGCTTCGGGTCCGCCGCCAGCTCTTCGGCCACGCGGTTCACATCCGGCGTGGTGGCCGCGTTCGGCAGGTCCAGCTCCACCGTTTCGCCCCCGGCGTGCGGCAGGAACACGACCGTCATGCGATACCCCTGCACGCCGGTCGCGCGGCGCGCGACCAGGTCGACCGTGTAGGCGGCGCCGTCCACATCCAGCCGGTCCGCCAGCCGGTGCTCCTTCCAGGACGTACCCCGCGTCATCTTGCCCATCGACCGCTCCGAAGCCGAGATCCGAGGGAAAACTATGATTGAGGGGAAGTTCCCGGCAATGGCGACCGCGTCCGGCTTCAGGCCGCGGCCCGGCCCTCGTCCTCGCCTCGGCTCAGATCGAGCGCGGCTGCCCGGCCGCAGCCGTGGCAGTACAGGATAACCGTGTAGTCGTTCTCGGGGGCGGCCGGAATGGCTTCGCCTTGCGCCATGCGCCCGGCGTCCAGATAGCCGATCACCTCGATGGTGTTCGGGCCGCAGCGGGGGCAGGGCACGTTCGACGGATCCTCCAAGTAGGCCAGCGCGAGCGCCAGCCCATCCTTCATGTCGAACTCAGCGGGGCCGTCCGCCTTGAATTCGGCCATGCCAACCTCCCTCTCTCACCGCGGAGGAGCAACATCTATTCCTGTCGGGCCCGGCGCCACGAAGCGCCGTCCCGGCCGGGGCACTTGAACGAGAACGGGTGCTCCCCCGCGTGAGGAGCACCCGTTCTTCGTACCACGCGTCGTCGAATCAGTCGACGTCAATCTTCTGCTCGAAGCCCTCGTCCATCTCGAGCTCGAACTCCACGAGCTGAGCGGTCGTCGCGAAATCGAATTGCGACAGATCCAGCACCGTGCCGTCGGGCTGTTTGAACCAGTTCTCCGGCACCACCTCGATGGTCAGGTTCCTGTTCGTCTGGTCGATCACCAGCGGCGGCTCGAACTCCCGCTCGATCTCGATCTCGGCCCGGAAGTAGACCCGGAAATTCCTGGCCGTGCCCCCGGTCGGCGTGAAACTGCCGATGACGATCATGCTGGCTTTGCCCGGCCAATCGGGGAACGTCTGGCGGATCGTGGCCAGCAGCGCCTGAGTCTGGGCCTGCTCCTCCGCCGAGTCGTCAGCGTCTACTTCAACGTCGTCCACCTCGAACTCGATTTCCTCGAACGAGCCGGTTTCCACCTGTGCGCTCGCGGCCGTCACGGCGCCGGGACCGAGCGGCAGGTCCACGAACGACGGCGGCGCCTCGATTTTCTCGCACGCGTCCTCGTTCGCGGCCGTGTCACAGTCCACATCCGCCCGCTTCAGCTCGAACTCTTCCACGATGAACCGGATGTCGGTGATGCTGAGCGTGCCGTTGGTACCGGTGACCAGCACCTCGTCCAGCGCCGCCGAGCCGAAGGCCGGCACCACGGCGGCGCTCACCCCGCCGGCGCTCGTCGCTGCCGTGCCGAATCGCACAGCGACGGTGCGCTGCGGGCTCGGCTCGGTCGCGTCTTCACCGCACGCGCCCACCAGCGCGCCGGCGAGCAGCACCATGAGTCCTGCGAACTTCCTGTACATACATCCTCCTATAGGTTGTCTCCGGGGAATTTGAAGGTTCAGTCCCCTGCATCGGCGGCGTCGGGCGCTGCACTGCGCCGGCCGGCCGCCACGATCGAGGCGACGCGGGTCCGGACCCGCTCGCCCCAGCTCCGGGCGCCGAGGGCGTCGAAGAGGTCATCCGCACGCCGTCGCGCCGCCGCAGCCGCGGCCGCTTCGCCGTGCTCGTTCTCCACAGCGGCCAACGCCTCGAGCGTCTCCGCCTCGAGCAACGCATCGCGCGTGCGCCGCGCCAGCGCCAGCGCGGCGTCCAGGTGCCGCCTCGCCTCTTCTCTGCGGGCGTCCGCCAGCGCGATGAGGCCCAGCACGCGCAGGGCGAGGCCTTCGCCGCCGGCGTCGCCGAGGCTGCGGAAGCACCGGAGCGAAGTCCGCGCGGTGGCCTCGGCCAGGCGGGCATCGCCGCGATAGAGCCAGAGCAGCGCGCGCTCCTGCTCCGTGCGCGCCACCTCGTCCTCGCTGCCGTCGGCGCGCGCGTACTCGGTGGCCTGGCGGAAGTGCGCATCGGCCTCGCGCAGGAACCCGAGCTCGGCGTACTGGATGCCGGCGTTGTGGTGCGCCTGCGCGAGACCGCGCCGCTGGCCGAGCCGCTGATACGCGGTCATGGCCCGGCCGTAGCTCAACAATGCCTGCGCCGGTGCTCCCTGCAGCGTGAACACGACCCCCAGGTTGTTCGTTGCCCGGGCCACGAACTCGTCGTCCGCGGCCTCACTGGCCGCCTCGTGCAGCTCCTGCCACTGCGCCTGTGCTTCCATCACGTCGCCTCGCTCGAACAAGAGCATGCCTTCCAGGTTCAGTCGGTTCCGGTTCAGCCGATCGTTGCCGCGACGCCGGCAGACGGGCGCGAAAGCCCGGGTCAGTTCCAGCGCCTGATCCCGCTCGCCCAATCGCCTCCAGCCGTCCGCGAGCCAGAAGGCGAGCTCGGGGTCCGCCAGCAAATCCGAGCGCGGGAGCGGCGACAGGTGATCCACCAGCGCGCGATACTCCCGCCCCTCATAGAGGGCCCGCGCCCGCTCGAGCGTCTCCTGCCGCGCCGCCGGGTCCAGAGCCACCGCTCGTCAGTTGCTGGCAAGGGCAAACCGGCTGAAGCCGACGATGTCGGCTTCCGCTTCATCCAGGTCCTCGAACTGCACCGTCGCCAGGCGGAACCAGCGCTCGCCCGCGCGCCCCTGGCGCCAGATCGCCAGGCGCCGCTCCTCTTCTCCGTCCTCCGAATCGTCGTCCCCGTCGCCGTCCAGGTCCGGGTCGGCCAGCCGATAGGTGACTTCGAGCTCGGCCGGGTGATCCGGATCGAACTGCAGCCCCGCCGGCTCGAAGGTGAACAGGAAGCGGCCCGCGTCGTCCACGCGCACTGTGATCAGAATCGAGTCGCCGGTCGCGAACGCCGTCCCGTCCGGACGCCGCAGCAGCGAGTTCCCCGAGACTTCGAATTCCAGGAACTCCTCGCCCGGGTCACCCGCCTTCTCCGGCACGTACCGCAGCACGAGCTCGCGATTCTGGCCCTTCACCGCCCAGAAGCTCCCCTCTTTCTGGGCAAGAGGGAGGAGCTGAACATCGAACTGCACGAAGCTCATGTCGCTCTCCGGGACGCCCTCGGCGCTCGGGTCCACGGCGTCGTCACAACAGGCCACGAGCAGCGCGATCAGCAGCACCTTCCACACGGACCGGCTTTTCATTTGGCTC
Organism: Gemmatimonadota bacterium; assembly: GCA_016207445.1. Taxonomy (GTDB): domain Bacteria; phylum Gemmatimonadota; class Gemmatimonadetes; order Longimicrobiales; family RSA9; genus JACQPS01. Next base: position 4,718 of record JACQPS010000061.1, read on the forward strand.
TCGGCTCCATCGCTGGGGCTGGCCGACTGCGGCCGCACCGGGTATGGGCAAGGGGCGCACCGGAAGAAAAGCGCGCCACCACGCGAAATCTGCCCGTGCGCCCCCGTTTCGAGTTGAGACAGTTGTAGCGAAACGCTACAAAGCCCCGGCTTCGCCGAGCAGTCGATAGAGGCGGGAGCGGCTAATGCCGAGCGTGGTCGCGGCCGCGCTCTTGTTCCCGCCACAGCGCTCGACCATGGCGCGCGCGGCCGCTTGCTCGATTTCGTCCATCGAGGCGGGGAACGGCAGTGGCGAGGCCGTCGGGGTCTGCGTCTCGAGCGAGAGATCATCGGGGCGGATCTCGCC
>JACQPS010000062.1 GCA_016207445.1 Gemmatimonadota bacterium
ACCGGCAGCCAGTAGCGCGGCAGCAGCGTGGCCCAGGGAGAGTAGCGCCGAGGCGGCGACCCTGCGCCGCGCGTGGCCGATACCGCAGCGCGCGTGGCCAGCGGCTCCGGCGCACTCGGGCGGAAGCGCGCGTCCAGCGGCGGCGGCGGGCGCCAGGCTGCCGGGTCGAACGGGATGCGCTCGATGTGAAAGCCATCCGCGTGATAGCCGCTGTAGTAGATCCAGCGCGCGTCCGGCGAGACGTCCGGGTAGAACGCGCCCGTGAGCACGTTCGTCACCTGGAGCAGCGGCGGCGGCTCGCCGGCGCTCAGGTCGTAGCCGTACAGGTTGGGGATCCCGCTCCGGTCCGACCAGAAGAGCAGGTAGCGTCCGTCCGGCGACCACGCCGGCGCGGCATCGATTGCGCGGTCGCCCGCCGGCGCGAAGACGATCTCGCCCAGCGTATCGAGGACGACGACGTCGTAGTTACCGTCCCGCCAGCGGCCGGCCGCGATGCGGTTCCCGTCCGGCGCCCAGCGGGGCAATGACCAGTGCGCTTCGCCGAAGCTCGTGAGCGGCCGGACCCTGCCGGAGCCGATCTCGTAGAGCACGAGCCGCACGTCGCCGCCGCGGTTCTCGACCGCGACGACACGCCGCCCGTCCGCCGCAAGGTCCGGCTCGGCCAGACGCCCGCCACGCGTGAGCCGGGCCTCGCCCGCGCCCGTCACCCGGTACAGGTCGGCGAAGATGTGGTAGGGGTCGCGGAACTCGAGCTGGCTGGTCAGGACTGCCGAACCATCGGGCAACCAGCTCGACGGGCCGAGTCCGTTGCGCCGCGCGAGCTTCCACTGCCGGCCGGTCTCGAGCTCGAGCACGCGCGTGGCGACGTCGCTCCGACCATCATCGGCGGCGAAGGCGAGGCGCCGGCCGTCGGGCGAGACGCGTGGATAGAGGGCGAGGCGGCCCGCCTCGGTCAACCGCTCCGCCTGCGTGAGCCCCAGCGCCGCGAGCGAGTCGGCGAGGCCGGCGTAGCCACGCTCGAGCTCGCGCCGCCAGTCCTGCCACGCCGTGGTGAACGACCAGCCGATCGCTTTCTGCCCCACGCGGTCGAACCAGAGCGTGGGCGGGACGAGCGCGCCCGCCGTGCGGCGCGCGACGGCTGCGTCTGCCGTGTCTCCATGCGTCCGATCGAGGTAGTCGAAGAAGCGGGAGCCGTAGAGGTAGGGCCGCGTTCCGTCCGGCCAGATGGGGGTGTTCCCCGTCGCGCGATCGATGGGCTCGAAGCGCCGCTCGAGCACGGCCGTGCGCAGCATCATTTCGAAGAAGCTCCCGTTTACCCGGCCGAAGCCGGTGAGGCGCGATTCCTCGTGTGTGGCGAGCCCCTCGATGTTCCACTGCGGCGTGAACACGGCCGGAAAGAGCGGCCAGCCGGACGGCACGCGGCCGAAGACCTGGCGCAGCGCGCGGCCGAGCCAGCCGGTCGCATCCAGGTGGAGGATGTGCGTCAGCTCGTGTGTCACCACGAGATCGATCCAGTCGTGGTAGTAGCCCAGCGAGAGGTCATCGACCGGCGGCTTCGCGTACACGAAGATGCGGTTGGAGGGGAACGGCGTGGCCGCGCCGTTGCTGAAGTCCACGTTGTCCGTGAGCACGATCTCGATCGTTCCCCGCGGCGGCGCGATGAGACGCCGGGCGAGCTGCGCGTATGCCGACTCGGCGACGTCGGCCGTATGCCACGCGAGCGCCTCGAGCCCGGGCGCGAACGTCACGCCGAAGTGAGGCGTGCCGATGGTTCTCCAGGCCAGGTCAGGCGGGATTTGCGCGGCGCTTCGCGCCGCGAGGGATAGGGATAGGGCTAGGGCTAGGGATGAGGCCCCGGCCCGGGCGAGTCTCACGCTCACTGGGCGCGGCCAGCGCCGGCCCTCGCTCCTCCGCCGTTGGCTCGGCGAGATCATCCTCACCGGCCCGCCCACGCGCGCACGAAGCGCTCGATGCCGCGCAGGTGCGCGCGGGCGATGCGCTCCTGCAGCGCGGCGTCGCGCAACGCGCTCTCTTGCTGGGGGATCGACAGGAACATGCTCTCGGTGAGCACGGCCGGCATCCAGGAGGGCGTCGCGAGCGCGAGCGGGCGGCGGATGATGCCCTTGTCGCGCATGCGCAGCTCCGCGACCAGCTCCTCTTGGAGAGAGCGCGCGAGCGGCGCCGCGTGCGGCTGGTAGTAGTACACCTCGGTGCCGTGATTCCGGAACGGGTTCACGCCGTCCGGGAACGCGTTGTTGTGGATCGAGACCAGCAGGTGCGCGCCGCCCTCCACGGCCAGCTGCGTGCGGGCGTAGAGAGGAACCGCGCTGGTGTCCGTGCGCGTCATGATCACCCGTGCGCCCGCGGCCTCGAGCAGGCGCCGCAGTTTCTGTGCGATGAGCAAGTTCGCCTCGGGCTCGCGCAGGCGCGTCGGGCCGGTGGCGCCCCCGGGCGGGTGCCCCGCGTCGAGCGCGACCACGAGGCCGCGCAACGGGTGGTCGGGGTCGACCTGGGGCGGCCGTCGCACCCGGACCACGAGATCGCCGTCGTCGTCCCAGAAGGTCTGGTAGCCCCAGACCCGGCGAGTGAGGCGCACCGCCAGCTCGTAGCGGCGATCCGTGGGCTGCCGCCACTCCATGTGCTCGATCAGCGGATCCAGCGGCGCCAGCCGCAGGAAATTGGTGCCGCTTTCTCCGCCGAAGACGATGACGCGGATTTCGTACGGCGTCTGTTCGACATGGAACGGCAGCGGCTCCGGCAGATCGAGCCGGAGCTCCACCGCATCCGGCTCCGGCACGACGCGGACGTTGCCGACCACACCGCCTGGAGCCGGTCCTGCGGGCCCGAGCCAGCGCACCTCGCGCGCGCGCACCCACGCACTCAGGTCGCAATCGAGGCGCGCCCGCAGCATGTCCGCGCGCTCGCCCGTGATCACGAGCCGAACGCCGTTCGGCCAGTTGTAATGGTAGGGGCGATCCGGATCCGGGCCGGGAAAGCCGTTGACACGGCCATCCGCCGCCTGCCCCGGCCTCGCCGTGTCGTAGCCCACGGCGATGACCGGCCGGCCCGGGTCGAGCACGCCCAGATTGAGCGGCAGCGTGGCCCGTGCCGTATCCGCTCCCACCACCAGCTCGACGGTCGCCGCCGCGGGCGGCGACGGCAGGGCCACGGGGAGCGTGGGGCGCGCGACCGCCGTGTCCCGCGCGGACAGCGGGCGCGCCGGAAACACCCCGGCGTAGCGAGCCAGGCGCGCGAGCGGCCGCTCGGCGGCCGCCGCCGTGTCGAGCGCGAACTCGCTGATTCCCGCCACCTCCTCAGCCGCCGCTCCCTGCTCCGCCAGCGGCACCCGGGTTCCGTCGGGCAAGATCAGCGCGGCGCGGCCGCGCGGTGTGCCGCGGAACGCGACCTCGATCGGCTCGTCCGGCAGCGCCACCCAGCCGCCTCGCGGAGAGACGCTTCCCGGGACGATGACGGCCGAGTCCGGCGGCGGTGCGGGAATCGGGGGCGGCACAATGACCTTGCGGTCCACGCGCGCGACCGCGCCGTTCAGCGTTGCTTCCAGATGATAGATGCCGTCCGCGGGGATCGGGAGGAAAGCGAGGAACGCGCCATTCGGCTCGACGCGGACCGGCGTGCCGTTGATGCGCAGCTCCGTACGGCCGCTGCCCGTCGACCCGAAGATGAAGGTCGAGTCGCGAGCGGTCACGCGCGCGCCCTCCGGCGGGTACACGACGTCGAGCGCCAGCGGCCCGTCGCGGGACGGGATCGGCGGCAGCGCCGGCTCGCGCTCGGCGCCGGCCGGCGCGGGGCGTACGGGCGCGGGCGTGCGTGCGCAGGCCGCGAGAGCTGCGAGGCAGAGGAGGGCCAGCGGGCGCGTTCTCATCGGTGTACCCGCGCCAGGGCTTCTCGCCCGCGCAGGCGCCGGAGCAGCAGCCACGACAGCAGCGAGAGGATGAGCGCCGTGAACGCCGTGCCCCAGCGCAGCAGCAACACGCCGCCGAGTGTGAACATCGCGCCGAAGATGAACACGATACCCAGGAGCGCGCTCGAAACGTCCACGCCCAGATCCTGGAGCGGGGCGAGCCCCGTGCGCTCGCGCTGCCGCCGCCACCCGGGGCCACCGGGCCGCGTGCGCGCGTAGAAGCGGTCGAGTGTCGCGTCGGCTTCTGCCGGCGTGAGCAGCATGACCGTCACCCAAACCAAGGCAGTGCCGAACGCGGTCACCGTGAGCACGCCGGCCGGGCCCAGATCGGCGATCGGACGCGCGAGCTCGGCCAGCCCGCGCAAGGGTCCGGCCAGCGCCCAGCCGCTCCAGTCGATGGCCGGCGTGTAGAGGAAGAGCGCAATGAGGAGTCCCGCGACCATGCTCGCGATCTCCGCCCAGGCGTTGATGCGCCACCAGAACCAGCGCAGGATCAGCACCGCGCCCGGCCCGGTTCCGATCGCGATGATGAACGTGAAGATGGTGGCGATGTCCTGCGCGTGGAAAGCCACCCAGCCGGCGAGCGCGACCAGGACCACGGACGACAGGCGCCCGACCCAGACCAGCTCGCGCTGCGAGGCGGCCGGGTGCAGGAAGCGGAGGTACAGGTCGTTCGCGATGTAACTCGCTCCCCAGTTGATCTGCGTCGACGCCGTGGACATGAAGGCGGCCAGCAGCGAGGCGATCACGACGCCGAGTATCCCCGCGGGCAGGAAATCCAGCATCAGCCGGGGGTAGCCCAGCTCGGGGTCGCCGCCGGTCACGAGCAGCTCGGGGTACAGCACCAGCGCGGCCACGCCGACCAGCACCCACGGCCACGTGCGCACCACGTAGTGCAGGATATTGAAGAGCCAGGCGGCCCGCTCGGCCTCGCCCTCGTCGCGTGACGCCAGCAGGCGCTGCACGAATTCGCCGCCGCCGTCCGAGCGCCGGAACGCCCACCACTGCACGCCGATCCAGGCGAAGAAGGTGGCGACCGTCACCTGCGCGGCCTCGCCGAACGGCAGGAACGCGAGCCGGTCGCCGAGGCCGCGCGTCTCGACCTGCGCGCGCAGCTCGCCCAGTCCACCCACGTCGCCGACCGCGATCACCGCGACCAGGATCGCGCCGAACAGCGCCAGCACGAATTGAAAGAAGTCGGTGGCGACCACGCCCCACAGCCCGGCGAGGCCGGCGTAGGCCAGCGTGAACAGCATGATCAGGATCACGGCATTCAGCTCGGGATCCGCGCCGAGCTGCGCCGGCAGGGCGTCCGCCAGGCCGAGGGCGACCGCCACCTTCTTGGCGGCCAGCATGGCGTATCCCATGGCCACCACGTTGATCGGCACCGCGAGCAGAAACGCACGGAACGCGCGCAGCAGCGCGGCGGGTCGGCCGCCGTAGCGGACCTCGATGAGCTCGGCGTCGGTGATGACCTCGGCACGCCGCCACAGTCGCGCGAACACGTAGACCAGCACCACGTGGCTCATGGCGAACGACCACCACTGCCAGTTGCCCGCGATGCCCTGTCGCGCCACCAGGCCAGAGACGTAGAGGGGCGTGTCGATGCTGAAGGTGGTGGCGGCCATCGAGGTGCCGGCCAGCCACCACGGGAGCGACCGGCCGGAAACGAAGAACTCGGCGAGGGAGCGGGAGCCGCGGCGGGCGAGGTAGAGCCCGATGGCGAGCGATACGAGCAGGTACAGCCCGATCATGCCCCAGTCCCAACCGCTCACCTCAGCCTCCCCCCGGCTCGCTCCCTTGCGCCCGCCGCCAGTATTCGTCCGGGCAGCGCGGCATGTCCAGCACCTGTTCGGTCGCGCCGGGATCGCCTCGTTCGTTCCGGAGCCATGCCGCATCCGCGCGAATCCCGAGCAGCACCGCGCCTTCGATGCCGAGCGAGCGCATGACGCAAAACGCATCGGGGCGGCGCAGCAGCACCGGTCCCAGGTAGAGGTCGGCGAGATCGTCCACGTGATCGTATACGACGTAGCGAGCGCGCGCATCGAGCGCGGCGCGGAAGAAGTCGTCGGGCTCCCGGCTGAGCGGAAAATTGCGGCCGGGGTGTCCGCTCAGGACGTAGAAGAGCCGCGGCTTGCGCGAGAGGACAGCCGCGTCATCCGGCAGGTTGGTGCGGCTCCATTCGGCGAGCGTGAAGAGGTCCGCCCATTCGCGGCTGAGGCACGGGTACGTGTCGCCGCGCAGGTAGCGCTGGGTGCACGTGAAGCCGAGCCTCATCCCCGCGGCGAGAGCCGGCAGCATGAGCGCGAGCGTGACCAGCCCCGCGGCGATCGCGACGCGGGGCGCAGCCGCACGCCTCCACCAGCCCGCGATCCGCAGCACCGATTCGCCGGCATACGCGAGCAGCAGAGGCAGCACCGGGAGCAGGAACCGCTCTCCCGACCAGACGGCGGGCCAGACGAAGAGCAGGCCCACGTAGAGCGCCAGGAACAGCTCGGCCACGGCGGGACGCCGCAGCCGCTCGACCCAGCCGAAGACGGCGAGCACCACCAGGATGATGCTCAGGACAAACGCGGCCGTTCCCTCGAACCCCCACAGCAGGATCGGGAGGTGCCGCTTGAGGTAGCGCGCATCGTTGTCGATGACGCGCTCGAACAGGTCGAGCGCGCCGATCCGGCCGAGGTCCGGCCGATACGGGTTCACCATCCAGAACTGGTCGACGTAATCCACGCCGCCGGCCGCGCGGGCGCGCAGCCACCACACCAGCGCCAGCGGCACGAACGCGAGGGCGAGCACGCCCAACTCGCGCCAGCGCCGGCGCAGCGCGAACCAGCCGGCGGCGGCGAGCACGAGCGGCAGACCCGCCGAGCGCGTGAAGTAGGCGAGCACGGTGGCGGCAATGGCAAAGGCGAAGCGGCCCTGCCGCCCCGGCGGCAGCCGCTCGAACGCCCAGAGCGCCATCAGGGTGAGAAGCCAAAACGGGACGTCCGACAGCACCCAGTGGCTCAGGTCCAGCACGCCCGGGCTCACCGCGAGCAGCACGCCGACCCGCAGCGCCAGCTCCGGACGACGCCGGCGCCGCAGCCACAGATACGAGAACGCCACCGCGGCGGCCGAGCATGCGACGATCACGAGCTTGAGGCCGATCCACGGCCGAAGCCCCACGAGGAGCGCGAGGGCCAGCATTCCCGGGAAGACCGGCGGGTATTGCGTGTGCGGCGGCGTCGCGGGGTCGTACAGCTCGAGGTAGGCGCCGCGCTCGAGCAGAGAGCGGGCGAGGGTGATATACGCCGCGTTGTCGCCGCCCGTGTGGGGCGTGGGGTCGAAGAACAGCAGCGCCAGGACGATGTGGGCCAGAACCAGCCCGGCAACGATCATCGCAACGCGAACGCGCGGCGACCGGGAAGGAGCGGCGGGTCCAAGCTCGCCCGGCAGTGGCGCGGCCGCGGGCTTGCGGCGCCGCCCGAGCAGGCTGAGTGCGCCCATTTACACCGCGGCTCCCGCCTGGAGCAGCCGGTGCGCGGCGGCTTCCTGCATGAGTGGCTCGCCCCCCCACGCGGCCACGACCGCGGCGTTTGGCGGCAGCTCCGCCGCCAGCCGGGGATGCGCGAACAGGGCGACGAGCGCGGCCGGCCGCCTTGCCAGCGCGCGCTGCACGGCCTCGCGCGCTCGGGCAGAAAGTCCCGGTCTTCCCTTCCACGCGCGAATGTCGGCGTAGACGGCGACCAGGGCGGCGCGATCGGGATGCACCTCCTGGGTCTCGCGGACGTCCACGCCGCCGGAGCGCAGTGTAGCGGGAAAGACGTCGCGCCGGCCCGGCGGGTAGGGGCCGCCGACGTCGTCATCCACGGTGATCAGATCGCACGCACGCGCGAGCGTGGGGCGGCCGCGCACGACCAGCACCGTCCGCTGCGCGACCGACCGGGTCCAGGCGCGGTCTTCTTCCCTCCCCCACTCGTCCGCCCGGGTCATGGCGGCCGCCTTGCGGGCCGCCGTATCGACCCGGGCCAGCGCCTCCGTGACGCGTCCTTCGGGCAGGTCATGAGAAATCGCCGCTTCGATGACGGTCGCCACATGCGCGGGTTCTTCCGGATAGAGCAGCGCGTCGCACCCGGCCGCGAGCGCGCGCACGGCGGCGCGGCCCGCGCCACCGCCGGCCAGGACTCCCTCCATGATGAGCGCGTCGGAAACGACGAGCCCCGTGAAGCGCAGCTGGTCGCGCAGTAGATCATGCAGGATGGCGCGGGACAGGGTGGCCGGTGCGCCGGATGGGTCGAGCGCGGAATACGCCACGTGCGCGGTCATGATGGTGTCGACGCCGGCGTCGATCGCGGCGCGGAAAGGCGCGAGATCCAACTCCAGGGCCGCCCGCTCGGCCACGACGCGCGGCAGCTCGACGTGCGAGTCGGCCGTCGTGCGGCCGTGTCCCGGGAAGTGCTTCGCGCAGGAGAGGGCGCCGCCCGCCGCGCAGCCGCGCACCCACGCCGCCACGGCCGCAGCCACTCGCGCGGGGTCGGTGCCGAACGCGCGCGTCCCCACGATCGGATTCTGCGGTTCGAGGTCCACGTCCGCGACCGGGGCATAGATCCAGTCGATGCCAAGCGCGCGAGCTTCCCGCGCCGTCAGCTCGGCCGACCGGCGGAGCACGTCCAGATCCCCGAGCGCGCCCAGTGCCGCCGCGGGCGGCAACGGCGTCGCGCCGTGGAACTGTTGCCCGGCGCCTCGCTCGAGATCCGCGCCGAAGAGCAGAGGCCGATGCGTCCGTGACCGGATCGAGGTTACCAGCGCGCGCACGGCCTGCGCCTCACCGCCGAACACGATGAAGCCGCCCACGCCGAGAGCGAGGGCGGCCTCGATCCGCTCACGTTCGTGCGCGAACCCGGTGGCCGCGTCCCAGCGCAGAGCGGGGAAGAGGAGGCGGCCGATTTCCATGCGATCAGGGCGCGGTGTTCTGGGACAGGAAAGGATCCGGCAGGCGGAAGGAGCTGACGTCCTCCCCCTCGAGGTAGATAACCCCCTCCTGCTCACGCACGCGCATCCAGCGCGCCGGCGAATACGCCCCGCGGCGCTGGCCGCGCACGATAGCGGTCAGCTCGCCGAGGGAGGTGGGTTCACCACCCGCGAAGGGGGCGCGCAACACCTGATAGGACAGGACGACATCGTCTCCTTGCCGCACGCTGGCATCCGGGCGCTCGCGCAGGAATAGGAGATCGTCCGTGAAGGGGAAGCCGCGCGGCGCGATCCCCGGGCCCAGCGCTCGCTCGTTGCCGCTCTCCAGGTCGCGCACACGGATCTGGCGGGCGGACTCGTAGACCAGATAGCGGCCATCGCTCGAAAAAAACGCGGGGACCACGTATGCGACCATCTCGACGTCTTTCGCGACCAGGGTCGGCGGCCGGCCGGGCGTGCCCACGTGCAGCTCCCCCACCGCGGCTTCCCACTGCGGCCACTGCCGCAACGGCCGGAAGAGCAGCCGGGCCCCGCCGGGGCCCACCCGCTCGAGCGTGCCGCTCTCCGCCGGCGCCCCGAGTGGCGCGCCACGCTCCTCCACGACGCGCAGCAGCTCCTCCGCCACGGCACGAAGCTGCGTGGGCGGCGTACCCGCCAGGTAGCGCCGCAGCACGGCCGCATCGGTGTCACCCAGCGATTCCAGCGCCCTGGCCTGCACCTGCGTCTCGGGGTCGCGCAGCGCCCGCTCCAGCAGCGCGACCGTCTTCGCGGGCGCGAGCGGCAGCACGCCGCGCAAGCCGACCACCGCGGCCGCGCGCACGCGCGGTTCCCGGGCACCCAGCGCTACGCGGAAAGCCCTCAGCTGTGCGGCCGCGTGCCGCTCCCCGAGCAGCAGCAGCGCGTTGCCGCGCGAGAACACCGGCGCCGTCGTATCCAGCGCGACCGTCGTCAGCAGCTCATCCAGCGCCCCACCGAGCTCCGCCTCCAGCTCCGCGATCCGCTGGTACTGTTCGGGCCGGAGCGGCGCCTCGGCCAGAACCCGCTGAACCCGCGCCTCGGGCGCTTCTCCGGGCGTGGGTGCCGTCGAAGTCGCCCGTCCCGTGCACGCGCCCCCCACCAGCAGCACCGCCGCTATTAACAGACCGAGAAGTCCTGCTCTCCGCATCATCGGTTTCCCTTCGCTTCCTCGTTGCAGTCCCGCGATTCTACTGCGAACTGTAAACTGTCGACTGTCGACTCCGATTCCCGGGCGTATAGCTACCCAACACCCGTTCCCCCGCCGCCCCCGTCGCCTCGGGCACGTTCCCGGCGAACCCCCGCACGTGCGCCCAGGCCAGCGCCGCGAACGCGACCGCCTCCTTCGCGTCCGGGTCCAGCCCGAGCGCCTCGCCCGGGAGCACGCTCGCCGGCGCGAATTCCTGCTGGAGCATGCTCCGGAGCACCGGGTTGCGCGCGCCGCCGCCCGTGACCAGCACCTCCTCCACGCCGCGCGGGAGCACCCAGGCGCGGTAGGCGCGGCCGATGCTGCGCGCGGTGAGCGCGGTGAGCGTGGCGACCAGGTCATCCCAGGCCTGCGCGTGGCCCGGGCGGAGCCGGTCGACCAGCGCCTGCACGTACGGGCGCCCGAAGACCTCCCGGCCGGTGGACTTGGGCGGCGTGCGCCGGAAGAAGGGATGCCCGAGCAGCTCGGCGAGCAGCTCCTCCTGGATCCGGCCGCGCCGTGCGCGCGCGCCGTCGCGATCGTAGCGCTCGCGGCCGCCGGAGGCCAGCTCGACGGCGGCGTCAATGAGCGCGTTGCCCGGCCCGGTGTCGAAGGCGATGGCCGGGCCGGGCTCGCCGCGCGGCGGCAGCCAGGTCAGGTTGGCCATCCCGCCGATGTTCTGGAGTACCCTTCGCTTGCCCGCCGCCGCGAAGAGGACGCGATCGACCCAGGGCACGAGCGGCGCACCCTCGCCACCGGCGGCCACATCGCGCGCGCGGAAATCGCTGACCACGGGGATGCCGGTGCGCTCCGCGATGGTGGCCGCGCACCCGAGCTGCAGCGTGGCGCCCCGGCGGCCGGCCGCGGGCGGCTCATGCCACACCGTCTGCCCGTGCGAGCCGACGAGGTCGACGTGCTCCGGCTGCACGCCGGCGCTACGGCAGAGCTCCAGGGCGGCCGCGGCGAACCACTCGCCCAGGCCCGCGTGCAGCGCACACAGCTCCGCTGCACCGCCGTCCAGGATGGCGGAGTGGATCTGGTCGCGCTGCTCGGGCGAGTACGGCGTCGTGTGGAAGCCGCGCACCTGCCAGCGGAGGCGCCCTGGCTCCTCGCCCTCGAACTCGACCAGCGCGGCATCGATGCCGTCGAGCGAGGTGCCGGACATGAGGCCGATGACGAGCAACCCCTCACCCTTCCCGACGCGGCGACGTGCTCACGGCGTCAAGTCGCCGACGAGCAGGCCGACCTGCCCGCCGGCCGCATCGAGCCGACGCTTCGCCTCGGCGCGCTCGAGCTTCAGCCGATGCATCACGATCGCGGTCTTGACGTGCCCTTGCGCGCGCTCGAGCAGCGCCGCCGCCTCCGGGCGCGACAGCGCCAGCGTCTCCATCAGGATGCGCTCGCCGCGGTCCCGCAGCTTCTCCGCGGTCACCTGAAGATCGACCATCAGGTTCCCGAACACTTTTCCCAGCCTCACCATGGCAGTGGTGCTGATCGTGTTCAGCACCATCTTGGTGGCGGTGCCCGCCTTCATGCGCGTGGAGCCGGTAATCACTTCGGGGCCGACCAGCGGCGCAATGACGACGTCGTGCGCCTCGAGCAGGCCGGGGGGCGGATAGGTGCAGAGCAGGAAGCCGGTGCGTGCCCCGCGTTCGCGTGCCCGGCGCAGCGCACCGTGGACATACGGCGTCGTGCCCGAAGTGGCGATGCCGAGCACGAAGTCGTGCGGCCCCACGGCCCGCTCATCCATCGCGGCCGCCCCGTCTTCCGGCCGATCCTCCGCGCCTTCCCGGGCGCGCAGGAGCGCCTCGTACCCACCCGCGATCACGCCCTGCACCATGGCCGGATCCGTACGGTAGGTGGGCGGCATTTCGGCTGCGTCCAGGACGCCGAGCCGGCCTGACGTGCCCGCGCCGACGTAGATGAGCCGACCGCCGCGCCGCAGACACTCCACGACCAGGTCGATGCAGCGCGCGATCTGCTGCCGCTCCTCGCTCACCGCTTCCGCGATCATCCGATCCTCGGCGTTGATGAGATCGACGATCTCGAGCGTGGACAGCTGATCGATGCGCATGCTGCGCGGATTGCGCTGCTCCGTCAGTCGGGGATCGAAGGGCGTGGCGGCGTCCATCTCTTGATCGGGCCTTGCTTTGCGCCGGATGTTTTCGATAGATTGGTGAACTGCATAAGCTAATCCGCGTCACGCGGTTCAGCCACCCCCGCGGCGCGGATCAGCCTCACCGGCCAGGGACGATGAGCGTTCTGCTGCAGCGCGCCGCCTCCTTCGAGGCCGAACTGGTCGAGCTGCGCCGCGACCTGCACCGGCACCCGGAGCTGTCGTTCCAGGAGACGCGGACAGCGGCGCTGGCGGCCACACGGGTGGAGGCGCTCGGCTTCGAGGTCCGCCGCGGCGTCGGCAAGACGGGCGTGCTGGCGGAGCTGCGGAACGGCAAGGGTCCCGTGGTCGCGCTGCGCGCGGACATGGACGCGCTGCCGATCCAGGAGGCGAACCAGGTCGAGTACCGCTCCACGGTGCCGGGTGTCATGCACGCGTGCGGGCACGACGCGCACGTGAGCATGCTGGTCGGCGCGGCGCAGCTCTTGGCGGAGGCGCGGCGGCGGGACGAGCTGCCGCACGGCGCGGTGCGGCTCCTGTTCCAACCGTCGGAGGAAGCGGCGGACGGCGAGAACAAGAGCGGGGCAGCGCGCATGATCGAGGACGGCGCGATGTCCGGGGTCGACGCCGTGTTCGGCCTGCACATCGGCGGCTTCCTTCCCGCGGGCAAGGTGTACGTCAGCGCGGGGCCCATCATGGCGGGCGCTGACTCCTTCACGGCCACGGTGCGAGGCGTGAGCGCGCACGCGGGTCGGCCGCACGAGGGCGTGGACGCGCTCGTGCTCGCGGCGCACGCGGTGGTGGCCTGTCAGAGCGCGGTGGCCCGGCGCATCTCGCCGCGCGCCGCGGGCGTGCTGAGCATCGGCACGGTCCATGGCGGCGTCGCCGAGAACGTGGTGGCGGAGCGGGTCGTGCTGCAGGGCACGCTGCGTTACTTCGATGCCGCGGTGCGCCAGACGCTCCAGCATGAGCTGCGGCAGGCGTTTTCGGTGGTGGACGCGCTGGGCGGTCGCGCGCAGGTCGAGCTGCGCGCCGGCTATCCGCCGGTCGTGAACGAGCCGGCGATGGCCGCGCTCGTCGGACGCGCGGTTGCGGGCACCCTGGGCGAGAGCTCGGTCGCGGAGTTCGAGCCGCTCATGGGCGCCGAGGACTTCGCGTTGCTGCTCGAGCAGGCGCCCGGCTGCTTCTTCTGGCTGGGCGGCGCGCCGGAGCGGCCGCGGCGGCATCATCATCCGGAGTTCGACGTGGACGAGCGGGCACTGATCCGGGGCGCGAGCGCCCTGGCGGCGTGCGTGCTCGCGGCGCTGCGGGAGCTGGGCTCCTGAGCGCGGTTTTTCCCCTAGCAGTACGAGGCAGTATGGTTCGCGCAGTTCCAATCTTCGTGGCGCTGGTGCTGCTGGCCGGCGCGGCCCCGGCTGCCGCCCAGTTCGGTAAGGTGAAGGCGGTGCCGGACACCTGGATGTCCGTCTGGATCGGCGGCTTCCACGATCCCGGCAACGTCAGCGACGACGAGAGCAACTCGCGCTGGGATTTCGGCCCGGCGCTGGGCGGCGGCGCGGGCTTGCACCACAAGCTCGGGTCCAGCCTGATGGCCGGCCTCGACGTTTCCTTCGCGCCGGCCCGCTACGAGCGGACGGTTCGGGGCGACACGGCCGCCATCGAGGAGTCCGGCCGGCTGGCCACGGCGATGCTGTCGGGCCGGCTGCGCTACGGCGGCGGCGGTGATTTCTCGATGTATCTGACCGGCGGCGCCGGCGCCTTCATTTACGGCCTGCCCGCGCTGGACCGCTGGGATCCGGACCTCGCGCTACTGGCGGGCGCGGGGCTCGAGTATCGCGCCGCGCCCAACAAGGCACTCTTCCTGGAATGGGGCAAGTACTGGACGTTTCACCAGCACGACGGCGTGCAGAGCAACTCGCCGAAGCACTCGGCGCTGCGCGTGGGCGGACGCTTCGGCTGGTGAGCCGGCGGCCGGCCCGGCTCGCCGCTTTCACCCTGCTGGCCGGCCTGGCTGGCGCCTGTGCGCCGGCGCGCGAAACGGCGCAACCTGCGGCCGACGAGCTGCGGACGCGCGTCCCCGCGGCGTGGCGCTTTCCGTTGTCGGCGCCCGCCGCGTTCGGCGAGCACGGCATGGTCGCTACGGACGCGGCGCTGGCCACGCGCGTCGGCATCGAGGTGCTGCGTGCCGGCGGGAACGCCGTGGACGCGGCGGTCGCGACCGCGTTCGCGCTGGCGGTGGTCCTTCCCGACGCCGGCAACATCGGGGGCGGCGGCTTCATCGTGCTGCACACCCAGGACGGTACGGAGGCCGCGCTCGACTTCCGCGAGGCCGCACCGCTCGCCGCCCACCGCGACATGTACCTGGACGAGAACGGCGAGGTCGTTCCCGAGCGGTCGCGAACGGGGCATCGCGCGGCCGGCGTACCGGGCGCGGTGGCGGGGCTGTACGAGGCACACCGGCGCTTCGGCTCCAGGCCCTGGGCCGAGCTGCTGGTCCCCGCGATCCGGCTGGCCGACGACGGCTTCCCTGCCGACAGCGTCTTCGTGGCAGGCATCCGCGCCGACAGTCAGCGCCTCGCCCGCTTCCCCGCGAGCGCCGCGCTCTTCCTGTCGCGCGGCCGGCCACCGGAGCCGGGCAGCGTGTGGCGCAATCCCGATCTGGCCGCCGCGCTGCGCCGCATCGCGCAGCACGGCCCCCCGGGATTCTATAGCGGTGAGACCGCGGAGCTGATCGTTGCCGAGATGCGCCGCGGCGGCGGGCTGATCACGCACGAGGACCTGGCGCGCTACCGCGCCCGCTGGCGCGAGCCGGTGGTCTACCACTACCGGGGGCACCGCGTGCTCTCGATGCCGCCGCCCTCCTCCGGTGGGCTCACCGCTGCACTCGTCGCCAACATCGTCGTGGGGTACGACCTCCATGCGCTCGGCTGGCACTCGCCCGAGGCCCTCCACCTGATCGCGGAGGCGATGCGCCGCGGATTTGCCGACCGCAACCAGTTCCTGGGCGATCCGGACTTCGCTCCGATTCCGCCCACGTTCCTGGA
>JACQPS010000076.1 GCA_016207445.1 Gemmatimonadota bacterium
ATGTCGCAGTCGCTCACCTCCAGGTACTCGAGCACCTGCTTGAGCCGCGTCAAGAATGCGCGGGCCTGCGCGGGCGAGCGCAGATCGGGCTCCGTCACGATCTCGATGAGCGGGACGCCAGCCCGATTCAGATCCACGGCGGTCTTGCCGGCGAAGCGGTCGTGCAGCGACTTGCCGGCGTCTTCCTCGAGGTGGATGCGGCGGATGCGGACTCGATCGTGCGGAGACGCGGAGACACGGAGCGATTCCTGCGCGGCTCCGGGTCTCTGCGTGACCGTGTTGCCGGCATCCGTCGCCAGCTCCAGCCACCCGGCCGTGGCCAGCGGGCGGTCGAATTGCGTGATCTGGTACCCCTTGGGAAGGTCGGGATAGAAGTAGTTCTTGCGCGCGAACACGCTGCGTTCGTGGATCGTGCAGTGGAGGGCGAGCGCAGCGCGCACGCCCAGCTCGACGGCGCGGCGATTGATCACCGGCAGCGCGCCGGGCAAGCCCAGGCACACCGGGCAGACGTGCGTGTTCGGCTCCGCACCGAATTCCGCGGAGTTCCCGCAGAACATCTTGGTGCGCGTCTTGAGCTGGACGTGCACCTCGAGGCCGATCACGGGCTCGTGGCGCGTCACGGCGCACCTCGCAGCGCGCGCTCGAGCGCCGCGGCCGCGCGGATCATGCCGGCCTCGTTCCAGCGGTCGGCCAGGACCTGTGCGCCGACGGGCAGCCCATCCACGCGGCCGATCGGAAGCGAGAGCCCGGGCACGGCGGCGAGGTTCGCGGTGACCGTGAAGATGTCGGCCAGGTACATCTGGTACGGATCCTCGGTCTTCTCGCCGATGCGGAACGCCACCGACGGCGTGGTCGGCGTGAAGATCACGTCGACCCCATCCTGGAACGCGCGCCGGAAGTCCTGCGCGATGAGCGCCCGCACTCGCTGCGCCCGGCCGTAGTATTGCTCGTAGTAACCTGCCGAGAGCGCGTACGTGCCCAGCATGATGCGCCGCTTGACCTCGGCGCCGAACCCGAGCGAACGGGTCACCTCGTAGACGGCGAGCGTCGCATCGGCGCCGGGCGCACGCAGGCCGTAGCGCACGCCGTCGTAGCGGGCGAGGTTACTGGACGCCTCGGCAGGGGCGATGATGTAGTAGGTCGGGATCGCGTAGCGCGTGTGCGGCAGCGAGATCTCGCGCACGGTCGCGCCCGCGGCGCGCAGCCGCTCGAGCGCTTCCCGGCACAGGCGGGCGATGCGTCCGTCGAGCTCCGGCGGGAAATACTCCTTCGGCACTCCCACCACCAGCCCCTGCGCGTCCCGCTCGAGCTCGCGCCCGAACGCCGGCACGGCTCGGTCGGCGCAGGTCGAGTCCAGCGGGTCGGGCCCACTGATCACCTCGAGCAGCGCAGCGGCGTCCGCGACGGTTCGGCCGAACGTACCGACCTGATCGAGCGAGGACGCGAACGCGACCAGCCCGTAGCGGCTCACCCGACCATACGTGGGCTTGATGCCCACGACTCCACACAAGGCAGCGGGCTGCCGCACCGACCCGCCGGTGTCGGAGCCGAGCGCGGCCGGAACGACTCCCGCCGCCACCGCCGCCGCGGAGCCGCCGGAGGATCCGCCCGGCACCCGCGCGAGATCGAAGGGATTGCGCGTCGGGCCGAACGCCGAGTTCTCGGTGGACGAGCCCATGGCGAACTCGTCCAGGTTCGTCTTGCCGACCACGACCGCGCCCGCCGCACGCAGCCGGCGCACGACCGTCGCGTCGTAGGGAGAGCGGTAGCCCTCCAGGATGCGCGAGCCGCAGGTCGTGGGGAGGTCGAGCGTGCAGATGTTGTCCTTGATCGCGACCGGCACGCCCGCGAGCGCGAGCCCGTCCCCGCCCGCTGCTACCGCCGCGTCCACGGCGGCCGCCGCGGCCTCGGCGCGCGCGGCGTCGTAACTGATGAAGGCGTTGAGTCCCTCCGCACCGAAGTCGGCCCGGCGGATCGCGTTCAGGGCCGTGCGCGCCTGGTCGAGCGCGCTGGTGCGCTTCGCCCGCACCTCCTCGGCGAGCTCGCGGATGGGCGGGAAGAGGTGCTGCGCGCTCACGGCCGCTGCGCGCCGCCCGCGCGCCCTTCCGGCTCGGCCCGCGCCTTGTCCTCGAACGGCTCATCCAGCTCCGAGGCATCCAGCGCGGGCAGCCGAGGCACCGTGAAGAAGCCCTGCTGCCATGCGGGCGCGATCGACTCGGGCGCCGCGGCCAGCGAGTCCGGCGCCGTCGCCTCGGCGCGCAGCGGCGCCTGCCACTCGGTCGCGCCGCCCACGGCGGCTACGCCGCTCACGTCGGCCTCGTTCAGCTCCTCCATGTGCCCGAGAATCGAGTTGAGCTGCTGCGTCATGCGCGCGAGCTCCTCGCCCGTCAGGCGCAGCCTGGCCAGCTTCGCCACGTGCAGCACGTCCTCCCGCGTCACCGCCATGCTCAGTACTCCCTCTGCAGGTTGGCGTAGCGAACGATCACCTTCTTGCGGCCGACCTGCTCGAAGTCGATCACGGCCTTCAGCTCGGGACCGAAGCCGGTGAGCTCGCGGATCGTTCCCGATCCGAACTGCGGGTGCCGTACCCGCTCGCCTTTGATGAAACGCGGCGAGTCCTGACTGTCACTGTAGTCGATGGCGACGCCGTCGCCGCCGTCGCCATCGCCGAAGCCCGCGCCCGCGGGCTCTCCCCGGCGGCGGCGCACCCGGCGGAACGCCCAGCGGCGTTCGTCCTGGTCGCGCAGCCGCGCCAGCCCGGGCGTCGTGCGCTCGTCCAGCAGCTCTGGCGGGATCGGCCTCAGGAAGCTGGAGGGGATGCAGGCCAGCAGCTCGCCCGCGCGGCGGCGCATGCGCGCATGCGTGAGGTAGACCTTCTCGCGCGCGCGCGTGATCCCCACGTAGAACAGCCGCCGCTCCTCCTCGAGCTCCTCGGGCTCATCGTAGGCGCGAGCCAGCGGGAAGAGCCCGTCCTCCAGGCCGCTGATGAAGACGAACGGGAACTCGAGCCCCTTCGCGTTGTGCAGCGTCATCAGCGTGACCGCGCGCGCCTCCGGGTCGTGACGGTCCACGTCCGTGAGCAGCGCCACCTTCTGGAGAAACAGGTCGAGCGGCGTGGCGTCCGGCGAATCCTCGTCTTCCGCTTCGCTCTCGCGCCGCGCATCGAACTCCGCGGCGCCGGCCACGAGCTCGCCCACGTTCTCGATCCGGTCCTCGCCCTCGGGACCCTCGTCCCGCAGCGCGTCCAGAAGTCCGATCTCCTCGACCAGCTTCCCCAGCAACTCGGCCACCGGCAGCCGCGGCGCGAGCGCCCGGTAGCGCTGGAGCAGCTGCGCGAGAGCGACGAAGGCGTTGACGGCGGCCGGGCCGAGTCCCGGGACCTCGGCCGCGCGCGCCGCCGCATCCAGGGGTGAGAGCGCCCGCTCGGCCGCCCAGGCCAACAGCCGGTCGCGGCTCACGTCCCCGAGCCCCCGCCTCGGGTAGTTCACGATGCGATCGAATGCGCCCGCGTCGCGTGCGTTCGAGATCAAGCGCAGGTAGGCGAGCACGTCCATGATCTCGCGCCGCTCGTAGAAGCGCGTGCCGCCCACGATCTGGTAGGGCAGATCGCGCGTGCGAAACGCCTCCTCCAGCGCCCGGGACTGCGCGTTGGTGCGGTACAGCACCACGAATTCCCGGGGCGTGCGCTCGGGTTGCTCTGCCAGCCGCTGCTCGATCTCCGCCGCGATCCAGTCGGCCTCGTCGCGCTCGTCCAGCGCCTCGACGCGCGTGAGCGGCTCCCCCGCGCCGGCATCGGTCCGCAGCGTTTTCCCCTTGCGGCGCATGTTCTCCGCGATCACGCGGTTCGCCGCATCCAGGATCCGCCGCGTCGAGCGGTAGTTCTGTTCCAGGCGCACCACGCGCGCGTCCGGGAAGTCTTTCTCGAAATCGAGGATATTGCGGATGTCGGCACCCCGCCAGCGATAGATGGACTGGTCATCATCGCCGACTACCATCAGGTTGCCGTGCTCGCGCGCGAGCAGCTCCAGGAAGCGGTACTGCGCGTGATTCGTGTCCTGGTACTCATCGACCAGCAGGAAGCGGAACCGGCGGCGGTACGCGTCCAGCACATCGGCGTGATCGAGAAAAAGCTCGACCGGGCGCATGAGCAGATCGTCGAAGTCGAAGGCGTTCTGCTCCCGGAGCGCTGCGTCGTACAGCGGATAGACGTCCGCGACTACGCGGCTGAACGCGTCCAGCGCCGTACTCGCGAACGCGGCGGGACCCACGAGCTGGTTCTTGGCTCCGGAGATGCCCGCGTGCACGGCCTGCGGGTGCCAGCGCTTGAGCGGGAGGTTCAGCCGTTCCAGCGCGCGCTTCACCACGCGCACGGCCTGTTCCGCATCGTAGATGGTGAAGTTCGGCGTCCAGCCGAGGCGCGCCGCGTGGCGGCGCAGCAGGCGCGCGCCGATGGCGTGAAAGGTGCCGATCCACAGACCGGCCGGCTCGGAGCCCAGCAGGAGCCGCACACGTTCCCGCATCTCACCGGCGGCCTTGTTGGTGAAGGTCACCGCGAGCACCGCCGCAGGGTCCACGCCGTGCTCGGCGATGAGCTGCGCAATGCGCGTGGTGAGCACGCGCGTCTTGCCCGATCCCGCTCCGGCCAGCACCAGGAGCGGGCCCTCGAGATGCTGCACCGCCTGCCGTTGCTCCGGGTTCAGCGAGCGCAGAACCGTTGGTTCGGTCATCAGCGTCCCAGTACCCGCCGGCCGGAGAACCGCTCCCGCGCCGATGGAATCACCATCTCGAACACGGTGCCGCCGCCGCGCCGAGCGCGCACGCTGATGCGCCCGCGGTGCAGCTCTTCGACGATGCGGCGGGTCAGGGAAAGTCCGACCCCCCAGCCACCCGCTTTCGTGCTGGCCCCCGGCTCGAACAGGCGTTCCCGCACAGCCGGATCGATGCCCGGGCCGTTGTCTGCCACGAAGATGCGCACGCGCTCGTCGCGCGCGCGCGTGGCCGCCACCACGATGCGCCCGCCGCGGCCCGCGAGGGCGTCGAGCGCGTTCTTGACCAGATTCTCCAGCGCCCACACCAGGAGCACGCGGTTCGCCGCCACCTCCGGCAGCCCGCGTTTGACCCGCATCTGCAGCTGCACACCGGCCGCCAGCCGGGGCAGCCGTGGCCGCAAATAGGCCTGCAGCTCTTCGACAATGCTCCCGGCGGTGACCGCCTCCAGCTCGGGCGGTTTGCCGATCAGCTCGAAGCGGCGCGAGACCCGCTTCAGCCGGTCCAGGTCCGCGGCGATCTCCTCGGCGATGCGTTCGGGCGTCGCGAGCGCATCCCGCTCGGAGCGCGGCAGCCGCAGCACCTCGAGCCAGCCGGCCAGCGAGGAGAGCGGGGTTCCCATCTGGTGCGCGAGCTCACGCGCCATGGCCGCCCACATGCGCTCGCGTTCGGCCCGCTCTGCCGCGCGCACCAGCCCCAGCGCCACGAACAGCAGCAGCAGGGCGCCTCCGACCTGGAGCCACGGCACCCAGCGCAGCCGCGACAGGATGGGCGGCGCACCGAAATGGATCGTGCCGGCACCCTCTTCCGAGATCGGCGGATTCTGCCGGTCGAGCTCGGCGATGTAGGCGCGCACGCGCTCGCGGTGCACGGCGTTCCGCAGGTCGGCCCGGAACGGCAGGTTGACGGCGGCGTACGGCTCGCCCTCCGCCGTCACGGCTACGATCGGCACGCCGAGCTCGGCGAGCGACTGTTGCAGCGAGAGCAGGGACCGCAGCTCGGCGCCCGGATCCAGCGAGAGCAAGCCCCGCTGCACCTGCGCGTACATGCGCATGTGCTGCGCGGCCTCCGCGCGAATCTCGCGCATGAGCCGTTCCGTGTACAGGAGATACGAGCCCAGGATGAGGCTCGAGAGTAGCGCGAGCGCCGCGGGCCAGTGGCGCCGACTCATGAAACCCCCTTGGGTCCGCGGGCAGTGCGGCGGGTCAGGCGATGCGGTCCGCGCCCAGGTACGCGGCCAGCTCTTCCGGAATGCGCACGCTCCCGTCCGCCTGCTGATACGTCTCCAGAAGCGCGCTCACGGTGCGCGCCATCCCCAGCCCGGAGCCGTTCAGCGTGTGCACGAACAGCGGCCGCGCACCGGGCTCCGGTCGGAACCGGATGTTGGCACGCCTGGCCTGGAAGTCGGCGTAGAGCGAGCAGCTCGAGACCTCGAGCCAGCGCTGCACGCCCGGTGACCAGACTTCCAGGTCGTACGTCTTCGCGTTGGCGAAGCCCGTGTCCCCGGCCGCCAGCAGCAGAACGCGGTAGGCGAGGCCGAGCCGCTGCAGGACCGCCTCGGCATGAGACGTCAACGACTCCAGCGCCGCCTCCCCTTCCTCCGGCCTCTCGAAACGCACGAGCTCGACCTTGTCGAACTGATGCACACGCAGCAGGCCGCGCGTCTCCCTGCCGTGCGCCCCGGCCTCGCGCCGGAAGCAGGGCGTATAGGCGACGTGGCGGATCGGCAGCGCCCCCGGCGGCAGCAGCTCGTCCGCGTACAGGTTCGTGACCGGCAGCTCGGCCGTCGGCACGAGAAAAAACCCGTCCGCCGTGACCTGGTACATGTCCTCGCCGTACTTCGGCAGGTGCCCCGTCCCGAGTGCCGCCTGTCGGTTGATCAAGAGCGGCGGCCAGACCTCGATATAGCCGTGCTCCCGGACGTGCAGGTCCAGCATGAAATTGATGAGCGCCCGCTCCAGACGTGCGCCCAGCCCGACGAAGAGCGGAAACCCGCTGCCGGCGACCTTCGCGCCCCGAGTGAAATCCAGGATGCCCAGCCGCTCGCCCAGCTCCCAGTGCGGCAGCGCGTCGAAGGCGAAGCTCGCCGGCTCGCCCCACTCCCGCACCACGCGGTTCGCCTCCGGGCCGCCGGCGGGCACATCCACCGCGGGCAGGTTCGGGATCTCCAGCAGAATGCCACGGACTTCCTCCTCGACCGTGGCGAGCCGGGCCTCGAGCGCCGCGACGCGCTCGCCCAGCGCACGCATCTCCGTGATGATGCGCTCGGCTTCTTCGTTCTGCCCCGCGCGCTTCAGCTCGGGCACGCGCGGCGAGACTTCGTTCCTGCGGGCCCGCAGCGCATCGACTTCCGCGATGTGGCCACGCCGCTCCTCATCCAGCGCGAGCACGCGATCCACCAGCGCCAGCACGTCCGCGTTGCCCCGGCGGCCGAGACGCTCCCGCACGAGGTTCGGCTCTTCCCGGATGAGCCGCAGGTCGAGCATGGATCAGTCGCCGTCGGGCGGGACGAGAGAGCGATCGCCGCAGTTCGGGTTGCGCGCGAAGGCGAAGCGGAAGCTGCCGCGCGCGGCATCCAGCGTGATCGGTTCCGCCTTCGCGTACCGGATGCACGCATTCACGCGCCGCGTGCGGACGACGTACACCACGTCGCTCCCGACCTGAACCGCGACGGCGACGTGGAAGGCCGTGTCCTCGGGCGCGCGCGCCACCTCTTCGTAGGCGCGCCCCCGCACCAGCGCGATCGCCGCCCGGCTGGTCAGCGCCGGCAGCGTATCCGCCGAGACGAGCAGGAATTGACCGCCCTGCTCCGTCAGGACGACGTCCCAGGTGTCGGTCGCCCCCGGCTGCTCCACCTGCACGGGAGACTCGGTCACGAAGTCGAAAGCGGAAGGGAGGCCGAGCAGCTCGGGGCGCGCCGCGGAGAAGAGAATCGCCGTGTCCTGCGTGGCATCCCAGTCGACGGGACCGAAACGGTCATCACAGCCGACGACCAGCGCAGCAACTGCGAGGATGAGAAGCGACCAGGGCCGCACCGTGCCGCCCGCGTGAGCTCGTGTATGCATCGGAAGCGTTGAAGACTATCGGAGCGCGCGCGCACCGTCAAGGAAGAGCGCGCGCTTCGCTTGACTCGGCCACCGGCGCGGCGTAACCTTGCCGCGTCGACCGACGGGGACCGCTCGCGGCAGAGCGGGGTCGGCGCGGCACGAATCTGGCAACCGCCTGGCCCACGTTCCCGGCACTACGGAATCTCACCGCGCCGGCCATGCCCACCTCGACAGCGGATTCTCGGCACGTTCTGGTGGTCGACGACGAGCCGTACATTGGCCGAATCATCCAGCTCAAGCTGGAGCAGGGACCGTACCAGGTCGAGCTCGTGCACGATGGCCGATCGGCGCTGGAGCGGCTGCGCTCGGCCCATCGCGTCGATCTGATCCTGCTGGACATCATGCTGCCGCATGCCAGCGGGCTGGATGTGCTGGCGGAGCTGCGCCGGCTGCCGCACCGGCACGAGACCCCGGTCATCATGCTCACGGCCAAGGGTCAGGAGGCGGACCGCGAGCGCGCCGCCCAGCTCGGCGCCACGGATTTCCTGACCAAGCCGTTCAGCCCGAAGAAACTGCTTGCCCGCATCGACGAGATCTTCGCCCGCTGACGAGAGCGGTGCCACCCGGTCGGATCCCCCCTCCCGGCATCGCTCGTCGCCTGCCGACCGGGATCCCGAGTTCTGGGCCGTGGTCCTGGCCGGAGGCGTGGGATCCCGCTTCTGGCCGGTCTCGACGCCCTCCCGGCCGAAGCAACTCCTGCCGCTCGCGAGCGAGCGGCCGCTCATCGTCGATACCGTCGCCCGGATCCTGCCGCTGGTGCCCGTGCCGCGTGTGCGCATCCTGACCGGCGCCGCGCTGGCCGAGCCGATCCTGGCCGCGCTGCCCGAGCTCGGCCGCGACAACCTGCTGGTCGAGCCGCAGGCGCGTGGCACGGCACCGGTTCTGGCCTGGGCCGCACTCGAGATCGCACGGCGCGAACCGGGCGCGGTCATGATCTCGCTGCACGCGGACCACGCCATCGCACCGGCGGACGTGTTCCGCGCATTGCTCGGGCGGGTCGGGCGCCTGGCGCAAACGCACGCACGGCTCTTCACGCTCGGCGTCACGCCCTCTCGCCCCGAGACCGGGTACGGCTATCTCCGGGTCGGCGCCCCGCTGGACGATGGCGACGCGTTCGAGGTCGCGGAATTCGTGGAGAAGCCGGACGCGGACACGGCGCGCGAGTACCTCCGCCGCGAGGGCTATCTGTGGAACAGCGGCATTTTCGTATGGCGGGTGGGGGTGCTGCTGGAGGAGCTGCGCCGGCACACGCCCGAGATCGGCGAGCGTCTCGGCCTGCTCGAGCGCGGCCGGGTCGCCGACTTTTTCGAGCAAGTGCCCGTGCTGTCGATCGATGAAGGGCTGCTCGAGCGCAGCCCCAGTGTGGCCGTGGCACGCGCGAACTTCTCCTGGGACGACGTGGGCGCCTGGGATGCCGTCGGCCGAACCCGCGTCGGCGACGCCGCGGGCAACGTAGCCGTGGGAGATGCCCACCTGGTGGACGCCACCGGCTGCGTCGCCTGGGCCGAGGACGGCGCCATCGTGGTCTTCGGCGGCCGGGATCTGGTCGTGGTCCGCGCCGGTGGCCTGACCTTCGTCGCCCCGCGCGAGCGGAGCGCGGAGCTGAAGGAGCTGCTGAAGCAGCTGCCGGACCGGCTGGCGAGGCCGGAGCAGTAATGGCCGAGCGAGTCCTGGTCCTGTTCGATGACGCGGTCGCCCGCGACTGGCAGCCCTTCACGCTGACGCGGCCGGCCGGCGAGCTGCTCTTCGGCACGCTCACGCTGCGCGAGCGCGCGGAGCGCGTCTTCGGGCTTCGCTGCATGGGCTGCATCACCGAGCCGTCGCTGCGGAGCTTCGCCGAGGCGGACGCGCCGCCCGTCATCGAGCCGGCTGCGCTCCCGCGCGACGCGGAGGTGCTCTTCTGGTCCGCGCGCGCCGTGCCGGACTGGGGACCGGGCTTGCGTCTGGACGGCCCGCGGCTCCTCGCCCTGGGCGACGAGGTGTGCGGCCTCGTTCTTCCCGCCGGCGCCGACCCGCCCGCCGCTGGCTTCTTCCTGGATCCCACGCGGGCCGCGCCCGCCGGCGTCGCCGTGACGACCCTCGCCGGCACGCTGCTCGGCCCGATCTGGCAGCTCGTGAGCCGCCAGGCCGAGCAGACCGCGCACGACATCCGCGCGCTGCACCCGCTGGCGAAGTCGCCCGAGCTGCCAGCCGGCGTCCACGCCCTGGGCTCGGAGCCGCTCGTGCTCGGCGAAGGGGTGCGCCTCGAGCCCGGCGTCATCTTCGATCTGCACGAAGGGCCCATCTGGCTGGACCAGGACGTGGAAGTGCGTGCCTTCACTCGCCTGGCCGGGCCCGCCTTCGTGGGGCGGAACAGCATTCTCCTCGGCGGCTCCTGCGCCGCGATCGCGGTCGGGCCCGTTTGCCGGGTGCACGGCGAGATGGAAGAAAC
This sequence comes from Gemmatimonadota bacterium, assembly GCA_016207445.1. Classification (GTDB taxonomy): domain Bacteria; phylum Gemmatimonadota; class Gemmatimonadetes; order Longimicrobiales; family RSA9; genus JACQPS01. The sequence continues at coordinate 10,306 of JACQPS010000076.1, forward strand.
CGTCGTGCTGGGTTACTCGAACAAGGCGCACGACGGCTTTCTCGGGCACGCCTACCTGGGGCGCTGGGTCAATCTCGGCGCCCTGACCAACAACAGCGACCTCAAGAACAATTACGGCCCGGTCCGCCTGTGGACGCCGCGCGGCGAGCAGGATACCGGCGAGATCAAGCTGGGATGCTTCCTCGGCGACCACGTCAAGACGGGCATTGGCACGCTTTTATCTACGGGAACGGTGGTCGGCACGGGCTCGAACATTTTCGGGGCGGCCATGCCCCCCAAATACGTGCCGCCGTTCAGTTGGGGAACGGGGGAAGCGCTGGGCGAATACGAGCTGGAGAAGTTCTTGAAGACCGCGGAAACCGTGATGGGACGCCGCAAGGTGACGCTGACGGCCGAGCAACGCGAGTTGCTGCGCGCCGCCTGGCAGCGCGGTCGAGGGCGCACCGGATGAGCGCCGGCCGTCCCCGGCTGGGTCTCGCCCTGGGCGGCGGCGCCGCCCGCGGCATCGCGCACGTCGGCGTCCTCAAGGTCCTGGAGGAGGAAGGCATCCGCCCCGACCTGATCGTGGGCACGAGCGCGGGCGCGCTGACGGGCGTGTTCCTGGCCGCCGGCGTCTCGCCGGCGCGCATGCGGGCGTGGGCCGAAGCGCTGCGCTGGCCGCTGCTCGTGCGCCCGCTGGTCAGCCGGGCCGGCCTCATGTCGAATGATCGGTTGGGGCGCATGCTCGAGCGCGCGCTCCCGGCCCGCACGTTCGACGAGCTCCACCTCCCGTTCGCCTGCATGGCCACCGATCTCGAGACGGCCGAGCCCGTGCTGCTGTGCGAGGGGGATCTCCTGAGCGCGCTGCGCGCGAGCTGCGCCATCCCGGGGCTGGTCGTACCGGTCGAGCGCGACGGCCGGCTGCTCATCGATGGCGGCGTCGCGGACAACGTGCCCACGGCCGTGACGCGGCTCTTCGGCGCCGACATCGTGGTCGCGGTGGACGTGAACCGGAGCTATCGCCCGCAGCGTCGCCCGTCGAACATGCTCTCGATCTTGATGCACTGCTACTTCGCGCTGGGGCGCGCGGCCGAGCGCGTCTCGACGCAGCGGGCGGATCTGCTCATTGCGCCGGACGTGGCCGACGTCGGCCACGACCAGTTGCACCGGGCGCGGGAGATCATCGCGGCCGGCGAGCAGGCCGCGCGCGCCGCGCTCCCCGAGCTGCGGCGCCTGCTCGAGCGCGCCATCGCGGCGACGCCATCGCGACCGAGTGCACACACGGCCCGCGCCGTCTGCGGAACTCGCATCCTCGAGGAGCCCTCCGAGGCGGCTGCGTGATCGTCACCATCCTGGGCAGCGGCAGTGCCGGCAACGCCACGCTGGTGGAAGCGCAAGGCGTACGCGTGCTGGTGGATGCCGGCTTCAGCGGGCGCGATCTCGAGCGGCGCCTGCAAGCCGCCGGGGCCCCGCCGGCATCGCTCGCCGCCATCGTCATCACGCACGAGCACGGCGACCACACCCGCGGCATGGGCGTGCTGGCTCGCCGTTTCGGCGTCCCCCTCCACATCACGCCGACCACGCTGAGCGTCTGCCGCGCGCTGCTGAGCGGGAAAGAGCAAGTCCGCCCGTACACCGTGGCCCACCCGTTTCGCATCGGCCCCTTCGAGGTTCAGCCGTTCCTGACCGCGCACGACGCCGCCGATCCGGTCGCCGTGACGCTGCGCGAAGTGGCCACCGGATTCAAGCTCGGCATCGCGACCGACCTGGGCCGCCCCACGGCCGCCGTGCACCACGCGCTGGCCGGCTGCCACCTGCTCGTGCTCGAGGCCAACCACGACGAGGCCATGCTCTGGAACGGGCCGTATCCCTGGTCCGTGAAACAGCGCATTGCCTCCAGCCACGGCCACCTCTCCAACCGCGCGGCGGCCGAGCTGGTCGGCGAGCTCTGTCACGAGACCCTCGGCGGCGTGGTGCTGGCCCACCTCAGCGAGCACTGCAATCGGGCGGAGCTCGCAGAAGACGTCGTGGGGGAGACGCTGGCGGCGGTGGGGTACGGGGGAGCACTGTGCGTGGCGCCGCAGGACCGGCCGCTGGAGCCGATCGATCTCGCGGCGCTGAAGCGCCGGGCGGGGCCGGCGCAGCTCAGTCTGTTCTAGGGGTCAGGGGTCAGGGGTCAGGGGTCAGGGGTCAGGGATCAGGGATCAGGGCCGGGCGCTGACCCCCGACCCCTGAACCCTGACCCCTGCTTCTCACAGCCCGAACAGCCTCAACACGTCGTTCGCCAGCGCCCACACCATGATGGCGATGACAATCACGAAGCCGACCTGGCTCAGCCGCACGCGCTGCTCGAGCGAGAGCGCGCGCCCGCGCACGCCTTCGATCGCCAGAAAGAGCAGATGGCCGCCGTCCAGCACCGGGATGGGGAGCAGGTTGAGGATGGCCAGATTGATCGAGAAGATCGCCATGAAGCCGAGAAACGCCTCGAGGCCGGCCCGCGCCACGCGCCCGCTGACCTGCCCGATCAGGATCGGGCCGCCCAGGTTGCGCGGCGAGACGTCGCCAGTGACCAGGTCGGCGACGAATCCGATGGTCGTGGTGATCCACCCCCACGTGGTATCGAACCCGTAGGCGAGGGCGCCGATCGGGCCGGGACGCTCGCGCGGCACCGCGGAAGCGACGCCGAGCCGGCCGACCACCCGCGTCCTCCCGCCCTCGCGCACCTTCTGCTCCTCGGGTGTGACCTGCACCGAGAGGCGGCGACCCGCGCGCTCGAGCACCAGCCCGAACGTCTGTCCCGGCCGCGACTCCACCAGCCGCACCAGGTCCTCCCACCGGCGCACCGGCGTACCGGCCGCTTCCACGATGCGATCGCCCGGCCGGAGCCCCGCCCGGTCGGCGGGCGAGCCCGGCGCGACCGTGCCGAGCACGGGCTCGAGCGCCCACTGCGGCCGGAGCGCGGCAATGAGCTCGGCCCGCAGCGAATCGTCGGCCGGCATCCGCACCGTGACCGCGGGTGCATCGCGGAACGCAATCACGACCGGACCCGGCGGTGTGCCGGCGAGTGTGCGCTCCAGGTCGGCCCAGTCATCAATGCGCTTGCCGTCGATCGTGCTGACCTGTGCCCCGGTGGGAACGGTAGCCAGCGGCTCCGCGCCTGCGGGCAGCCGATCCTCCAGCACGGCCGCGATGCGTGCCTCCGGCACGATGCGCACGCCCCAGACGAGGGCGCTGGCCGCGAACACGACGAACGCGAACGCGATATTCATGAGCACGCCCGAGGAGATGACGAGCGAGCGCGCGGGCAGCGACTTCGCCTCGAAGTCGCGCGGGCCGGGCCGGCGCGGCGCCTCCGTCACGAGTCCGGCATCGGATCCCAGCGCGAGCCCCGTCGTCTTCTGCGCCGTGCCGCCCTCCACCCGCTCCATCTCCTCCATGCCGGCCATCTTGACGTAGCCGCCCAGCGGGAACCACGCCACCACGTACTCGGTCTCGCCGCGCCGGATGCCCCAGAGCTTGGGCCCGAACCCGATCGAGAAGCGGGGGACTTCGATGTGCACCAGTTTGGCCGTAATGAGGTGGCCGAGCTCGTGCACGAAGATCAGGACTCCGAGGACGACGATCGTCGCCAGCAGCGTGATCATGTCCGCTCCACCATCTGGCGCGCGACCGCGCGCGCGCAGCGGTCAGCCTCCAGCACCGCCTCCAGCGAATCCGCGGGCGCCGGACGGTGCGCGGCCAGCGCCCCCTCGATGACTTCTGCGATGCGCGGGAAGGGCAAGTTCTCGGCCAGGAACCCCGCGACGGCGACCTCGTTGGCAGCGTTGAACGCCGCGGGCGCCGTGCCGCCGGCGCGCGCCGCCTGCAGCCCGAGTCGAAAGGCGGGAAAGCGCTGCGCGTCGAGTGGCTCGAACGTGAGCGGGCTCGCCGCGACCGGGTCGAACCGTGCGCGGCCGTCGGGGATGCGGTCGGGGTAGCTGAGCGCGTACAGGATCGGCAACTCCATGGTCGGGAAGCCGAGCTGCGCGAGCACGGAGCCGTCCACGAATTCGACCAGCGAGTGCACGACGGACTGCGGGTGGATGACCACTTCCAGCCGGTCGTACGGCACCCCGAACAGGAAGTGCGCCTCGATGACCTCGAGCGCCTTGTTGGCCAGCGTCGCCGAGTCCACGGTGACCTTCGCCCCCATGTCCCAGGTCGGGTGTCGCAGCGCCTCCGCCGGCGTCACGTCCAGGAGCGCGCCGCGGTCGCGCTCGCGGAACGGCCCGCCCGATGCCGTGAGGATGAGGCGCCGCACCTCCCCGGCGTCCGGCACGGCGCGCCGGCGACTCGCCAGGCACTGCAGGATCGCGCTGTGCTCGCTGTCGATCGGGACCAGCTCGCCCTTGCCGCGGCGCAGCGCCTGCAGCACGAGGGGCCCACCGGCCACCAGCGATTCCTTGTTCGCCAGCGCGAGCCGCTTGCCCGCGCCCAGCGCGGCCAGGCTGGCCTCGAGCCCGGCGGCGCCCACGACCGCGTTGATGACGACGTCGGCCCCCGGATGCCGCGCCGCATCCAGCAGCGCCTCCCGCCCGATGCGGAGCTCCACGCCGGGCGGCGGCGCCGCCTGCAGCCGCATTTCGGGATCGGCCAGCACGGCGAGCGCGGGCCGGTGGCGCGCGCTCTGGACGAGCAGCTCTCCTCCGTTCCGGTGCGCTGCCAGCACGACCAGCCGGAACCGCTCCGGATGGCGCTCGACGACCGCGAGCGCGCTCTTGCCGATCGAGCCGGTCGAGCCCAACAGCGCGATGCCTACCGCCATGGCGCGCCTCCCGCCGGGAACGGCAGCACGAGCCGCAGGAACCAATACGCCACGGGGATTGCGAAGAAGAGCGCATCGAAGCGGTCGAGCACACCCCCGTGGCCGGGGAGGAGCCGTCCCGAATCCTTCACGCCGGCGTCCCGCTTGAGGACGGACTCGGCCAGGTCGCCCACCTGGGCGGCCAGCGCGAGGATCGCGCCGCCGACTGCGCCCAGGACCGGGCCGAGCGGTACCCGCAGCCATGCCGTGAAAACGAGCTGCGCGAACAGCACGCCGACCACGGCCCCGCTGACCAGCCCGGCAACCGCGCCGACCACGGTCTTCCCCGGGCTCACCGAGGGGATCAGCTTGCGGCGTCCCCAGGCCTTTCCGGCGAAATACGCCGCCGAGTCTCCGATCCAGGTCACCGCCAGTGGGAAAGCGACGAGCGCGGCACCCGTCCACGAGCCGGAACCCCACGTCGCCCGCGCCGGATCCCAGGGCGCCAGGACGAAGTGCCGCAGAAAAATGGCGTAGCCCAGCGTGCCGCCCGGCAGCAGCGCGCCCACGATGGTGGTGGAGACGGAGACCATCGGCTGACCGCCCGGGCCCCGCGCCCAGATGGCGGCCGCCGAGATGGCCAGCACGAAGACGAGCACGAGCATCCACAGCGACGCGGCCGCCGCCGCCGGCGTGGGCCGCGCCGCGGCCAGCAGCACGAGGCCCGCCGCGGTCACTGCGCCGGGAAGCACGAATGCGCGCGCGCCGCGCGTGGCCGCGAGCCGGTAGAACTCGAGCGCGGCGCCGGCCGCGATCGCGGCGAGCAGCGCGGCCAGCACCCAGCCCCCGAGATAGACGATCCCGATGGCCAGCGGGATGCCGACGGCCGCAACGAGGACGCGCTGGGCCAGCTCGCTTCGGGGCATGGGCGTCAGCTCGTGGTCACTCGCCCGAAGCGCCGCTCCCGCTTCTGGTAATCGTGGATGGCCTGGAAGAGGTGCTGGCGGCGGAAGTCGGGCCAGAGCACGGGCGTGAGATACAGCTCGGTGTACGCCACCTGCCACAGCATGAAATTGCTGATCCGCTGCTCGCCCGAGGTGCGCACCAGCAGGTCCGGGTCGGGCAGCCCGGCCGTGTACAACTCCGCGGCCAGCGCGGCATCATCCAGCGCCTCGGGGCACAGCTCCCCCCTCTGCACGCGCTGCGCGAGCCGCCGCACCGCCCGCACCAGCTCGGCGCGTCCGCCGTAGCTGATCATCAGATTGAGGCGCAGGACCTGTCCGGCGCGCGTCGAGCGCTCCATCTCCTCGATCGCAGCGCGCGGTCCAGCCGCGAGCCGCTCCAGCTCGCCGAAGACGTGGACCTGCACCCCCTGCTCCCTCAGCTCGTCGCGCTCCTTCATGACGTAGCGCTGGAGCAGCGACATGAGCACGGAGATCTCGCGCTGCGGCCGATTCCAGTTCTCCTGCGAGAAGGCGTAGAGCGTGAGGATGCGCACGCCCGCCTCGATCGCACCCTCTACCACCTCCCGCACCGCCTTCATGCCGGCCATGTGGCCGCGAGAGCGAGGCAGGCCGCGCATGCGCGCCCAGCGCCCGTTCCCGTCCATGATGATGGCGATATGGGTCGGGATACGGCC
>JACQPS010000071.1 GCA_016207445.1 Gemmatimonadota bacterium
CCGGGCAAGGTGCGTACGCTACGCTCGCTCTCGCCCTCGATCCTGGACAAGAGCAACGTCGCGGTGCACGGCGACCGTGTCGCGTGGCAGCAGGCGCGAGGCGACAGCCTGGACCTCCTGATCGCCGATGGACCGAACGCGCAGCCGCGCCGCTTGCTCAGCATGAGCACGAGGCCGAGCAACGAGATCTCGTTCTCGCGCGATGGCAAGCTGCTGGCCATGCACTACTCGACCGGCCCCGGCTCGCCGGACCTGATGGCGATCGTGGACGCCGACGGCCGGACGGCGCCGCACATCATCGAGACCGGTCTCACCTACTGGTACTGGCCGCGCTGGCTGCCGGACCACACCGGCGTGCTGGTGATCGGCGGCGGCGCCGGCGCCGAGGCGAACGTGGTGCTCGTGCCCGTCCGAAACGGCGCGAAGCCGGTGAACGTCACGCGGGACGACCCGTCCATGAAATGGGGGTTCGAGCTGTCGCCCGACGGGCGCTTCATCGCCTACCCGGGTGAGATCTGGAAGGGCAGCTCGATCTGGAAGTTCGACCTGGAGGCGCCGGCGCGGGCGGCCAGGGCCATGCCGTAGCTGGCGTAGGGCGATTAGCGTTCTGCCGGGAAAGAGTGAAAAGCAACCGCAGAGACGCCGAGAGCGCTGAGGACGCAAAGAACAGAATAGATTCTGTTCTTTGCGTCCTTTCTTTGCGTGCTGTGCGCCTCTGCGGTGAGAGCCTTACGTTCGCGACGCGCCGGCCGTCTATGCCTTGCCGCCGGCCCGCCGGTACAGGTACAGCGCGGCGGCCACGTCCTCGATCGCCAGCCCGAGCGACTTGAACACGGTGATCTCGTCCGGAGTGCGCCGGCCCACGGCCTTCCCGATCAGCACGTCCCCCAGCTGGCCCGCGATATGATCCTCGCCGATCGCCGCTTCGGCGATCGGGATCAATATCTCGCCCGCCTCGGCCAGAGCGGCTTCGCGCCGGTCCACGAACAGCCGGGCCCGGAGCACGGCGGTCGTGTCGAGCTCACGCGTGGTCGGCGTATGCGCGCCGACGGCGTTCACGTGCGCGCCGGGCCTCAGCCATTCGCCGAGCAGCACGGGTTCGGGCGAGGCGGTGACGGTGCAGACGACGTCGGCGCCCTCGACCGCCGCCTGCGCGGACCCGGCCGGCTCGACCAGCGTGCCGTGCCTCTCCGTCATTTCGGAGCAGAAGCGCTCGAGGCGCGCGCGGTCGCGGCTCCAGGCGCGCACCCGGCGGATGCGGCGCACGGCGAGCATCGACTCCAGGTGGGTGCGCGCCTGCACGCCGGAGCCGACGATCGCCAGGTCTGCCGCATCCTCGCGCGCGAGCAGGCGAGTGGCGAGCGCGCTGACGGCTGCGGTACGGATGCCCGTGACCGCCGCGGCATCGATGGCGGCGAGCGGCGTGCCCTTCTCGGGCTCGAAGAAGAGCACCACGCCCTGGAGCGCCTCGAGACCGAGGGACGGGTTGTCGGGATACACCGTGAGGATCTTCACGCCCAGCGCGGCGGGCTCGCCCACCCAGGCGGGCATGAGGAAGAGCGCGCCGGAGCCGTCGGGAACGCGCAGCGTGGTGCGGAGCGGCTGGACCACGCGGTCGCGCGCGAGCGCCCGGAAGGAATCGGCCATCACCTCGATGCACTCGCGGATCGGCAGGAGGCGATGGACCGCGGCGGCAGAGAGGGTCAGCACGCCGGCACCGTCCCGGGCGCCGCCGTCCGCGCCGCCCCGGTCCGGGGCGGCGGCAGGATCCAGCGCGGAGGCCGCATCATGGAGAACCTCCTCGGCAGGGCCGGGCGGGCTACCTTAACGCTAATGGTTTCGGCGGGTTAGCGCGAGGGTTTCAAGCGGCGGCGGCCAGGACGGCCCCCGAAGCGGCCCAGAAGGGGCTAGCCGGCAGCCCCCGCTGCCCGGATCCGCACGGCCCGCTCCAGCTCATCGCGCGCCTGCAGCACGCGGCGGCGGATGTCGAGCGGCAGGTCCGGGTTCTGCGCGAGGAACGCGTCCACGGCCGCGAGCGCCTCCGGGCTGGCGTGCCCGCCGACGAAGGCGTCGATCCAGCTGGGCAGGAAAAAGATGCGGCGGTGGCGCCGGATCCACTCGCTCTGCTCGAGCGCCGGCCGCAGGTATGGCCGGGTGAGCGGCGCATGCAGCGACTCGTTGAAGGCGCCCAGCGACGCCGTCACCCATTCCTCGTTCAGCGTCTCGTCCGCGAGGAAGCGCTCGAAGGTGCGCGCTTTGCTCGCGGAGTCCGCGCGCGCCGCGCCGCTGATGAAGGCCATGCGCGGGCCCTCGGGCGTGCTGTCGCGCCGCTGTTCCCGCGCGAAGAGCGAGTCGGCCGCCGGATCGGCCAGCAGGAGCAGCTGGCGCACGGCCGCCCACCGTGTGGGCTGGCCGATCGGCTTGCCTTCGAAGCGCCGCCTGCCGGCCAGGTAATCCTTGAGGATCCCGCGCGCGCGCGGGGAGCGGGCGCTGCCCAGGTACGCGTCCAGCGCGGCCTTGCGCAGACCGTAGCTCAGGGCGCGGTCGTCGGCGCGGGCCAGGAGCAGCGGCTCGAGTCGCTCGACCAGGGGCGCCGCCTCGGCGTCGGGCACGTAACGCTCGAGTGCGTAGAGCGCCCGCCCGAGGACGGTGCCGGCCAGCGTCTCGTCCTGCTCGCGCGGCAGCTCGTCCAGCACGCGCTGGACGTAGCGGTGCGGCGAGAGCGCGAGGTTGCGCACCAGGTCCCAGAGCGCGCCCCACGCCATGGCCCGCAGGAACGGGTCCTGGATGCGGCCGACGTTCGCCTCGAACCAGGCGGCGGACTTCGCATCCGGCAGGAACAGGCCGTAGCCGTAATCGCCGTCGTTCGCCCAGACGAAGTCGGGCGCGGGCAGGC
>JACQPS010000068.1 GCA_016207445.1 Gemmatimonadota bacterium
ACCTTGCCGCGCACCAGCCCCTCGTCCAGGTTGTGCCGGATCCGCTCCAGCCCCGCCTCCGCCAGCGCGCTGGTGCTGTCGACGAGGGCCACGTCGCAGCCGGCCATGGCCGCGACCTGTGCAATGCCGTGGCCCATGGTGCCGGCGCCGAGGACAGCGACGTTCCGGATCTCGCGAGGCATGTCAGTGCCCGAACCGGGGCGACCGCTTTTCCAGGAACGCGGTGAGTCCTTCGCGCGCGCTGCCGCAGCGGAACGCCTCCAACTGCGCGCGCTCCTCGTGTTCCAGCATCTCTTCCAGGGTGCTGTCCAGGCTGCGGCGCAGCGCGCGCTTCGCCTGCGCGACGACCTGCCGCGGCGCGGCCGCGATCTGCCCCGCGAGCGTGCTGGTGGCCGTCTCCAGCTCGGCCGCGGGCACCACGCGGTTGAAGAGGCCGAGCCGTTCCGCGCGGTCCGCGCCGATCATGCCGCCCGTGTAGATCAGCTCGGCGGCCACGCCGGGCCCCACCAGGCGCGGCAGGAAGTACATGCCTCCCCAGTCGGGGTGCAGCCCCACGCGCACGAAGGTGATGCCGATGGAGGCGGTCTCGCTGGCAATGCGCAGATCGCAGGCGAGGGCGAGGCAGGCGCCGGCGCCGGCGGCGGGACCGTTCACCGCGGCGATCACCGGCTTGGTCATGCGGTCGATGCGGTCCACCACCTGGGCGCCGGCTCGCACCAGCTCTTCGATGCGCGCTTCCTCGCCGGCTTCGAGCACCTCGGCCATGTAGCGGATATCGCCGCCGGTGGAGAAGGCGCGGCCCACACCGGTGATCACGACGCAGCCGATAGCGTCGTCGTCCTGGTAGCCGGCGAGCGCTTCCTCCAGCTCGTCGCGCATGCGGCCGGCGAAGGCGTTGAGCCGCTCCGGCCGGTTCAGGCGGATCCAGCCGACGGAACCGGCGCGCTCCAGCAGGATGCCGTCCGGCGGGCTCATGCCGCCTCCACGATCGTGGCGATGCCCTGGCCCACGCCGATGCACATGGTGGCCAGGCCGTAGCCGCCGCCGCGCCTGCGCAGCTCGTGCACCAGCGTGGTGGTGATGCGCGCGCCCGAGCAGCCCAGCGGGTGCCCGAGCGCGATGGCGCCGCCGTTCACGTTCACGCGCTGCGGGTCCAGCTCCAGCTCCCGGATGCACGCCAGCGATTGCGCGGCGAAGGCCTCGTTCAGCTCGGTGAGCGCGAGGTCGGAAACCGCGAGGCCCGCCCGGTCCAGCGCACGGCGCGTCGCCGGGACCGGGCCCATGCCCATGCAGTCCGGTTCGACGCCCGCGACCGCGCTCGCGACCATGCGCGCGAGCGGCCGGAGCCCGAGCTTCTGCGCGCGTTCCGCCTCGACCACGAGCAGCGCCGCCGCGCCGTCGTTCAGTCCCGACGAGTTGCCGGCCGTCACGGTCCCGCCGGCCTTGAAGGCGGCCGGCAGCTGGCTCAGCTTCTCGAGCGTGGTGTCCGGGCGCGGGTGCTCGTCGGACTCGACGCGCACCGTCTGCTTGCCGTGGACGACGTCGACCGCAACGACCTCGTCCTTGAACCGCCCCTCCCGCTGCGCCGCCGCCGCGCGGCGCTGGCTCTCCAGGGCGAACGCGTCCTGCGCCTGCCGTGAGATGCCGTAGCGCTCGGCCACGACCTCCGCCGTCTCGCCCAGCGAGATGGTCCAGTGCCTGGGAAAGCGCGCATTCGTGAAGCGCCAGCCCAGCACGGAATCGGCGACCTGCGGCACGCCGCGAGCATACGCCTCCTCGGGCTTGAGCAGGACGAACGGCGCGCGGCTCATCGACTCCACACCCCCGGCAATGAAGACCTCGCCCTCGCCGGCGCGGATCGCATGGAAGGCAGCGTTGATCGCCTGGAGCCCCGAGCCGCACAGCCGGTTCACGGTCTGCCCCGGCACGTCCACCGGCAGCCCCGCGAGCAGCAGCGCCAGGCGCGCGACGTTCCGGCTGTCTTCGCCCGCCTGATTGGTGCAGCCCAGGATCACATCATCGATCAATGC
>JACQPS010000077.1 GCA_016207445.1 Gemmatimonadota bacterium
AGCCCCGACTGCTTCACCGCTTCGAGGATCTCGGTCTGGCTGATGGGCCGACCCGCCACTTGCTCGGCTGCCTGCTGAGCCTGCTGTTGGGAATGGCCTGGCATGGGGAAGGCTAAAGCGACCGCAACAATCACACAGCCAGGAAAGCACCGGCGCGTTCTGTTGGGCACCGTCATTGCTCGGCTTCGCTGTCGGTTCGTGAGTACCGGAAAACGAGTTACAGAGTCAGCGCTCGCGACCTGTAACTCGCGCACACTCGAGGGGAATCATTCCACGCTTTCGGGCGCCGGGTGGGGGTCAAGTCTCTTGATTCCTGCAGAAAAGCGAGCAGGCTGATCGTGAGGTTCCAACCTTCTTCGAAGGTCATGGAACCTTTGGCCCCCTTGCTGAAGCTCCGAAGGCAACCACACTCATAGTGTGTAGACCTTGGCGCCGCAAGGCCGGCAACATGGGGCCATGTCACGCACCCAGGGAGCCGAGCCGCCGATCGGGACCGCTCTTCGCGAACTCCGAACTTCACGTGGACTTACTCAGGAGGAACTGGCGGCTAGGTCGGGCCTACACCGGAACTACATCGGGGGCGTTGAGCGTGGGGAACGCAATCCAACGTTTCGGAGTGTAGGGAAGATTCTGCGCGTACTTGGTGTCAGCTGGGCGGATTTGGGGCGGCGACTGGACGCGCTTAAGGACCGTCGGTAGTTTCCGTTGGTGCGTTATTGAGTTGTTGTCCTTGCGCTTCGCTGACCTGCCCCGAAGGGCAACAGCATCGCGATATTACCCCTCCCGTCGCAGGCCAGTAGATCGCCCGCAAGTGACGCCACGACTTGCGGTAATCCCCAGTCGGAAGCGGCGCCTGGACCGGTTGTTGCCGGTTTGCGCCGCGCCGCAGCTGATGACGGCTCGTCGGCGTCCGGGCGCGAGCGTGTCACCGCCCGCGCTTGATCAGTAGTTCTTGAATCTGAATGTACTGCTTGGACGCATCAATGAACCGCTGCAGGTTGGGGCACGGCTGCGTGTTCCCGCAGGCCCCGCTCTGCTCGAAGAACTCGAGCGCGCGCTGAAAGATCGGGAGCGCGTCTTTCGCTGAGGCAGCCGTGCCCGGCTGCTGCAACCTCAGCCCCTTCTGATACAGCACCTGCCCGCTCCAGTAGCTGCCCATCGCGCGGGTTTCGGCGCCACTGGCCAGCTCGCGCGCGAGCATGAAATACTCGAGCGCGGCTTCCTGCTGCCCTTTCCGGAACTTCTCGTTGTAGCCGGCAGAGAACACGGCGCGCGCGGCCTCGTCCGACTCGATCTCCTTGCGCTCGACCGCCTTCTGGAACGCGGCGCGAGCGCGCGCGAGCTGGCCCGCCTGCACGAGCCACAGCCCCTGGCGCGAATAGACCTGGGGCGTCTTGGGGTCCTTGGCCAGCGCGGAGTCGAGCGCGGCCAGCGCCTCCTCGAGGCGCCCGGCATTCTCGAGCGCGCTGGCGTAGGCCGACCAGAGCGTCGCGTCCCCGGGCTTGGCCGCGATAACGCGCGCACCCAGCTCGACCGCCTGCTGATAACGCTCGAGCTTGCCCAGCGTGGCCAGCATGTTGTTCAGCATGGCCGACTCGGCCTCGGCACCCTTGCTCGCGAACACCTTCTCGTAGTGGCCGAGCGCGGTCTCGTACAGCTTCACCGCCTCGGCCGACCGCCCCGCCGAGCCCCCGTTCGCACCGGTCCTGGCCGCCTCCTCCAGCTTCTGTGCCGCCGCCAGGGCGAAGTGTCCGGCGTACTCGGCCAACGTCAGGTTGCCGGCTTCCTGCTGCAGCCCTTCCTCGACCAGCCGGAGCGCGCCCTCCGGATCACCGGCCTTGGCCATGTCCGTGGCCACCTTCAGCCGCACGTCCACGTTCCCCGGGTTCAGCTCCAGGTACTGGTGGAAGTAGCCGCGCGCGACCTCCTGCTGGTTCAGCTTGATCGCCACGATGCCGGCGGTGAGCAGCGCATCCTGGTGCACCGGGTTCAGCTCCAGCACCTGCCGGTGCAGCGCGAGCGACTGCGCCAGCGAGTCCAGCTCCATGAGCGCACGCGCCTTGCCGTACAGCGCCGTCACCGAATGCGCGTTGATCTCCAGCGACCGGTTGCAGTTGGTGAGCGCGTTCTCCCACTGCTGACTCCCCAGGTACTCCAGGCAGAACGCCGTCAGCCGCAGCTGGTTGACGTAGTTCTCGAACGAGGTGAAGATGTGCTGCGCCGCCTGCTTCGCGTCCGGCGCCGTGAACGCAGCGACCTCGAAGCTCTCCCCCGTCTTTGCGCTGATGAAGCGCGCGCCCACCTGCATGGCGGCGCCGGCCGCGCCGTAGGTGCCGCACATGACCAGCTCGGCGCCCAGCTGCACCGCGAGCTGGCGGCTCTTGATGCAGTCCAGCTCCTCCTCCTTCAACTTGAACTTGCGCAGCGCGTCCTGGAAATCCTTCTTCTCCACCGGCGCGTGCGTGGCCAGACTGTTGATGAGCTTGCGCATGTCCTCGGCAACCGCCTTGCCGAAGTCCGGCTTCACGCTGCCCTCGCGCTCCAGCGCCGGGATCAGAACGCGGAAGCGCCCGCCCGCCTGCTGCGCCTGCAGCGCAGCCCCCGGCGCCGCCGCCAGCAGCATGCCCACCAGAGCCAGGGCGGCCGCCCCTGCCCACGTGCGCATCGTGCGCCTTTGCTCCATCTCGAGAGTCTCCAATAGGTTAGGTGTTGGCCGAGCGCGCGCGCGGCTGCTGCTCTCGCGTAGTAACCCCGTGGAGGGGGAAAGTTCGGTCCGGAAAGCTCCCGGGTGGCAGGCGCAGCCCGTGCGGCTCCGGGGCAAGACGCCCGTTTTTTTCGGGAATTCAAAAGCTAGTACCCCCCCGCCCGCGCGGCAAGAGATCAGACGATCCTGGGCTTCTTGGGCTTCACCTGCTTCTCCGCCGGGCGGCGCGGCACCACCGAGATCTGCCCGTCCGTCTCGAGGATCGCCCACTCGACGTCCTCCAGGCGCTCGACGCCGAACTTGCGCAGGGCGCTCAGGAGCTCGTCCGGGGTCACCCGCTCGCGATTGAGGCTGGGCTCGACGAGCGCCCCCCGGCGGACGAGCACGGTGGGGCTGCCCTCCGTGACGGCCTCCACTCTGGCGCTCAGGTGGCTGAGCACGGAAGTGATCAGGACCAGAGCGAGCAGGGTGCTCGTGCCGATCAGAGCGTTGGTGAGTGAAAAATCCTCGCGTACGAGCGCCTGCTGCACGATCTCCGAAATGAGGAGCAGCATGACGACCTCGAAGGGGGCGAGCTGGCCGAACTCGCGCTTGCCAATGACGCGCAGCGTGACCAGCAGAAACAGATAGATCAGCACAACCCGAACGACGGTGTCCATGGGTCGGCGCGTCAGGGAAAGACCAGCGTACTCAGGCCGAGGGCGGCCGTATCGGCGCCCGCCGCGACGCGCACCGCCCCCCGGTGACGGCCGTAATGCTCGCCCTGCAACTCGACCGCGACCAGGCCCGTGGCGCCCGGCTCCAGTCGCGCGAGCCGGACACGGTACGCCTGCTCGGCCGCGGGCGTGAACGTCACCTGGGAGAAGCGGTTCACATAGAAGGAATCGAACTCGACGCGCACACTGTCGAGCGGCCTGGAGGACGTGTTGTCCACGAACAGCAGGAGCTCGCCGATCTGCTCGAAACGGAACCGGTCGGGATAGCGGAGGTGGACGCGGAGCGCCGCCGTGTGCGCCTCGGCCTCGCGCGAGCTTTCGCCGAAAACGCCAAGAAGCGCCAGCAGCGGCAGCCCCAGGATCAACAGGATGCCCAGCGCCTGCAGTGGCGAGAAGCGAACGCGCCGCCGGATGCGCGGGGCGTCCGGCGGCTGGGGTACGTCGCGTCGCCTCGAGATCTTCACCATCGCTTCCGGCCGCTTCCGAAACGTGCGGAAATCGGGCGCGCCTCGCGGCAGCTCCGGCGCGTCTTTACCGCATGTGCTGTGCCCGGCGGAAACGAATGGTTCTGGAAAAAGGCCGAGCGGGCAGTCGGCTCAGCCCGAAGAGGACACCGAGGGCGCGGCCGGCGGTCGCAGGCCTGCCACCTCGCCCTCGGTCTTGCCCGCCACCAGCTCCATGCGCTCGAGCGATTCCTGCATGGCGCGCGTGACCTCGCGGACTGCCTCGCGCGCGGCGGTTGACTCGTCGTCCCTGAGCGCGAGGGCCGCGCGGTTCAGCCGCCTCACCAGACCAATGAAGTCATCCACCTCCGCCCGCAGCGCGAGATACTTGCGCTCGTTCGGGAGCAGCGGGTGCGCGAGCTTGAAGATGCCGGCTTCGATCATCAGGATGCCGATCAGCACCACGGGCACCTGCACCGTGACCTCGCTGATCAGCAGCACCGTGCCCAGAATGAGCACGTTGCCCGCGATCGGAAGCCCGATGTCTACGGCCTTGCGAAACCGTCTCACGCGCACCTCCCCCGTCGCTCGCTCGTCGCTCGCTCAACACACCTCGGCCACTTGCGACTCCTCCATGCGCCCGCCCCAGGTCGGGTACACCGTCGTCACCAGCGTCTTCGAGCGCAGGTGCATCGCCTCCAGGCGCACCGTCGCCTCCTGGCCGCCGCTGGCGGGCGTGTACTGAAACGTGCAGTACTTGATGTTCTCGCTCTGGTAGTAGTAGCCGACGTTCCTGAGATCTTCGACCGAGGTCGGCCACGACTCGTTCAGCAGCACGTAGCGGTCGATGGCTCGCGTCGCGTGGTAGAGCTCGCCCTTCGTCGCCGCCACCATCGACTTCTCGCGCGCCCGGCTCAGCGGTGGCGCGACCAGCATCGCCAGAATGCCCAGGATCAGCGTTACGATCATCAGCTCGATCAGCGTGAAACCGCCGCGCCGACACCGAGCCGCTCCGGCGCGGCAGCGGGACACACCGGCGGTGGAAGAAGTCGCAGCACGGCCTCGTGGCAAGCTCGGGTTGGCCATGGAAGATCGGAAAGCGCGGGGCCCGGGACCGGCGATCACCGTGCGGAAGCCGGGCGAGCCATCGGCCGGCCGGTGCGCGGACGTGGTCGCAAGCTCGCCTGCTCGTTAACGTTTTGCTCGCGGCCGCGTCAAGCAAACTCTTGTTTTTGCGCCCGCGTTGACGGCCGCGCCGCGGCAGCCCACGCTGTCGCGAGCACGCAGGCCACTCGAGCAGGCGAGGGCATATGTTCCAGGCGGATCTGCTAGGGCAACGGACGGTGCTGGTCACGGGGGGCGGGTCGGGGCTGGGGCGGGCGCTGGCGAAGCGATTCCTGGAAGTGGGGGCGCGCGTCGCGATCTGTGGCCGCAACGAGGAGCGGCTGGCCGCGACGGCCCGTGAGCTCGATCCGAGCGGGGAACGGGTGCTTGCCCGGCGGGCCGACGTGCGCGAGTTCGGGGAGGTGGAGGCGCTGGCGCAGGCGGTGGTGGAGCGCTTCGGCGGGATCGACGTCCTCGTGAACAACGCGGCCGGCAACTTCCTGGCGGCGACGGAAGAGCTTTCGCCGAATGGCTTCAACGCCGTGGTGCAGACGGTGCTGCACGGCACCTTTCACGCGACGCTGGCGGTGGGGCGGCGTATGATCGAGCGCGGCCGAGGCGGCGACATCCTGAACATCGTGACGACGTACGCCTGGACCGGCTCGGCGTTCGTGGTGCCATCGGCCGCAGCCAAGGCCGGCGTGCTCGCGCTCACCCGCTCGTTGGCCGTCGAGTGGGCCGCGTACGGCATCCGCGTGAACGCGATCGCGCCCGGCCCCTTCCCGACCGAGGGCGCGTGGTCCCGCCTCATGCCGCCCGAAATCGAGGCGGAGGCGCGGGCACGCATCCCGCTCGACCGCTTCGGCGATCCGCCCGAGCTGGCCAATCTGGCCGTGTTCCTGGTTTCCGATGCCGCCCGCTTCATCAACGGCGAGTGCGTGACGATCGACGGCGGCGAGTGGCTGGCCTCCGGCGGCCTGTTCAACCGCCTGACGCGCATGCCGCGCGCACAGCTCAAGAGCATGTTCCGCCGGTTGCGCGGCCGCTGAGGCGTCGCGGCTCGGAATCCAGACGCCGCGAGCTAGACGCCGTAGCCCTCGCGCGGCGGGAGCAGCGCGGCAATGCGGTCGGCGAGGTTGTAGAGCCTCACGCCTACGTTGGCGTGCCCGACCTCGGCCGCGCACCCGATCGCCTCGACCAGCGCGTCCACGTCGGTCCAGGAGAAGCCGAACGGCTGGGCGTGCAGCGCCAGAGCGGCCAGAGCGTGGCGGTCGCGGCCCACCGCGACCGTGCCCGGCTCGACCGTCAGCTCCCGGTGGGCGGGTCCACCCAGGGCGGCATAGCGAGGCCGCTCGGCCGCGGACTGGTCCGGCCGCGCCTCCAGGGCGCGCCACTCGTCGTCGCTCAGGGGCGGGACCACGTTCTCGAGCTGGTCGGGGTCAACCCGCATCTCACGGGGCTGGTCGCGCATCATCGCGGAACCCTCGAATCAGGAAGCCGAAGCTTCGTGGGCGGGTCGCCGGCTTCGCGCCGTCTGCCTGGGTGGGTGCAGCAGGCCGGGGGGCCGTCGTACGTCTTAGCTGTACTGTGGTGCCGCGGCGCCGCGGTCGTCAAGCGTGCCGTGCCCGGCCGCGGCAAAGGCCGCAGCTTCGAAAAACGTAGCCCCGCAAGCGTAATCACTCGCGGGGCTTGCGCTTATCTCATGGGCGCTGCTGGGTTCGAACCAGCGACCTCTGCCTTGTAAGGGCAGCGCTCTGGACCAGCTGAGCTAAGCGCCCGCTAGAGGATGATGCCCAGAGGGATCAGCACGACGTACCCCAGCACGAGCAGGAGCGGCGCCGCAACCGTGGAGCCACGCGCCAGCAGCTGGTAGCCGGCTGCCACCGCGAGCAGGCCGAGCACGAGCAGCACGGCGTTGATGGGCGAGAACCGGAGGGACCCCCGCGGCGGAGCCGCGACAGCCCGGCCTTTCTGTACCTTCATATCTCGGTGAAAGTTACCCAAAGAGGCGCGGCTGGTCAACGCTTCGCCCCGCCGGCGCCGCCCGGCGGCACGGCACCGGGCGCTGATCGTTCCTCAGCGCGCGTGCCATCCGCCGGGGGCGCCGCGCCGCTTCCCGGTTCACCCGCCCCCTGGCGCGGCTCCGGCTCCGGCGGCGGCTCCAACCAGTACGCCGGCGCGTCCGGCGGTTCTGTCGCCCGCAATTGTGCCAGCTTCGCGCGATCCCGCAGTCGGCGCCGGTGGAACAGCCAGAGCAGCAACAGCGCGGTCAGCGCCCAGAAAACCATCGAGTTGGACAAGAAATACAGCCACCCGTAGCGACGCCGCACCTCCCGTCGCCAGTCCTCCTCGAACTGCGACAGCGTGAGCCCGTACGTCTGCCGCAGCGCCGATTCCAGCGCTCCGCCTGCCCGCCACCGCTCCAGCAAGCGCCGGAGACCGTACTCCCCGCTCCGCTCCACCAGGAACGCCACCGCGCTGGCCGCCAGCAGGTACGCCACGCGCGCGTCCGGCGCGCCCGTCGGCCAGCCCAGCTCCAGCGAATCGAGCGGCGGCGCCCGCCGGAGCGCGAACGCGATGCGGAGCATCCACCCCGCCTCCCAATCCCACTCCCCGGCCGCCCAGCGGGCGTATCCCTCGTCGAACCAGCGTGGCACCCGCGCGGGCGCCAGCCAGCGGTGCAGCGCCAGGTGTGCCAGCTCGTGCCGAAGCACGGCCGCCCGCTCATCGGGAGCATCGCGGAAGGTCGGGAGCACGACCACCCCCGCCGCCGGGAGCGCGGCACCGGCGCCCCATTCCGGGATGCGGCCGCCGGTCAGCGCATGGAAGCGGGCGGGATCTGGCGCCAGGACGATGCTGACATCCGGTCCCTGGCGCAGCACCCCGGGGGGCAGAGCGGGAAAGCGGGCGGCGGCTGCGGCGGCGAGGATGCGCGGGGCGAGGCGCGCGTGCTCCGGCCAGAACCGGACGGCGAGGTTGCCGTCGCGCAGCACCCGTGGCGGTGCCCCCGCGAGGAACGCGACACTGTCGCCGGGCAAGGTCTGCGGCGGGCCCGTGCCCGGGAGCATGAGCGCACCAGCAGACCGGGTCTGCGGCGCTCCGCTCAGGAGCACGAGCAGCACGGCCGCGGCGGCCGTGCGCCGGATCATGGTTTCTTGCGCGGGCGACCCTTGCGGGGCGACTCGGCGGCGGCTCCCGCCAGCACGGGTTCTGCGCTGGCCGCGCCCGCCAGCGCCAACCGCTCGCGCGTCGTGAGCACGCGCTCCATGCGCAACACGAGGATGAGGCGCTGGTCGAGGCGAGCGATCCCCTGCAGGTACTCGGCGGCCAGGCCACGGAAATATTCCGGTGGAGGGGCGATGGCGGTCGCGGGCAGGCGCAGGACTTCGCGGACGGCGTCGACGACCAGGCCGATGCGCTCCTCCTCGAGCGACACGATGACGATGCGAGTATCGGGGCCGGTGTCGCGCGTCGGCAGCTCGAAGCGGACGCGCAGGTCGATCAGGGGGACGACGGCACCGCGAACCTCGAGCACGCCGTCAATGAAGCGCGGCGCCTTGGGCAGGACGGTGGGTGTGCGGTAGGGCAGGACTTCGTGCACGTTCGAGACGTCCAGCCCGAACTCCTCGGCGCCCAGGCGGAAGACGACGATGGAGCGCAGCGGCACGGAACCGGTCGCGTGCATTCGGGAATCCTCCTCCCAGCCGGCAGGGAGGCCGGCGCTGAAGAGCTGGTCCGGATCGACAAAGGTGATCGGGCCGTCGTCGTCCAAGATAACGGGGAATCTGTCGGGGCGGTCGCTGGTGGCCTCCGCGCCGGCTGGGCCGGTCTCGCGGATTCCGAGCACGGCATCGGCGAGCAGGGCGAACCGAACCCCTCCGCGGCGGCAGGCCAGTGCCACGGCGTGGCCGCCCGAGCCGGCCGGAACGCCCAGCAGCGGCGCCGGGTCGACGGCGGGCACCCAATCCCCGCGGTGGCGGAGCACGCCGCGCACGTGCGCGGGCAGCCCCGGCAGGGTCTGCACGGCCACCCGGTCCACGACCTCGTCCACGGCGGCGGCCGGCAGAGCGAAGCGCTCGCGGCCGACGCGGAACAGCACGAGGCGACCCGCGCTCGCGCTCATGCCCACCTCTTGCGGACCAATTCCTGTACGCGCTCGGCCAGCGCGGATGCGATCCGCTCAAGCGGCAGCACGGCGCGCGCGTAGGGCGCGGCGCTGCGCGGCATGCCGAAGAGCGCGGACGTCGGCCGGTCCTGCACCGCGGTCCAGCCGCCGACCTCGCGGATCGCGCGTAGCCCCCGGGTGCCATCGCGGCCCATCCCCGTGAGCACCACGCCGAGGCTGCGCGGGCCGCACGTCTGGGCCACGGCTCGGAAGCAGACGTCGGCAGCGGGACGGACGCCCCAGACCGGCTCGGAATCCTCAAGCGCGAAGACGAGCTCACCGGACGCACGCTTCAGCACCAGGTGCCGGCCGCCCGGCGCAATGTAGACGCGCCCGCCGCGCACCGGCGCGCCGTCTTCCGCCTCATCGACCGGGAGCGCGCTGCTCACATGCAGCCGCTCGGCCAGCATACTCGTGAAGCGCGCGGGCATGTGCTGCACGACCACGACCGCCGCCGCGAGCCCCGCGGGCAGACGCGGCACCAGCTCCATGAGCGCGCGCGGCCCGCCCGTCGATGCGGCAATCGCCACCAGGCACTCGGCCAGCTCGGCGCGCCGGCCCGCGCGGCCGCGCCGGCTCGCGCCGCGCCGCCCCCCGCCGCCGGGCTCGCGCGTCAGATTGCTCAACTCGGCCCGGGCGGCGACGCGCAGCGCGGCGATCAGCTGCGTGCGCAGCTCGGCCGCACCCTCGCGGCTGTCGCCCGCCGGCTTGAGCACGAAATCGACGGCGCCGCGCTCCAATGCCTCGAGCGTCATGCCCGCGCCGGCACGGCCATGAGCGGACAGGATGACGACCGGGCGCGGCGCCTCGCTCATGATGTAGCCGAGCGTGTCGAGCCCACCCAGGTCCGGCATCTCCAGGTCGAGCGTCACGAGATCGGGGTCGAGCTCGTGCACCAGTCGGATGGCCTCGTACCCCGTGCGCGCCTGGCCGATCACGCGAAACGCGCCCGACCCATCGATGAGATCGGTGACGAGCTCGCGCATGAGCGTGCTGTCCTCGACCACCAGGACTCCCGGCAGCCGCTTGGACCGCGTGCGCCCCGTCTTAGAGGACGACATCGGGGAACAGCACGGAACTGACGACCAGGCGGCCGTCGTCCAGGTGGAAGTAGATGGAGCGGCCGTGGGATCCACCCACGTCCTCTCCCGTGACCTGCACCGAGACCCGCTCGAGCGCGGCACGGGCGGCCGAGACGTTGCGCATGCCCAGGGTCCGACCGCCGTCGCTGAGCAGGCTCTCGAACATGGAGGCACCGCCGGCGAGGCGGGCGAACATGCGGGCTCGCCGCGCGCCCTCCTCCTCCATCAGCCGCAGGAGCCCGGCCACCGCGGTCGATGCGAAGCGCCCGGGCGGGGCGTTCTCGCGCCCGTTCGACGGATCCGGCAGCAGCACATGCGCGAGCCCGCCCAGACGGGCTTCCCGGTCGTAGAGGGCAATGGCCACGCAGGAGCCGACACCCACGGTGACCAGCGTCGCGCCGGCCCCGGCAATCTTCAGGTCTCCGACCTTGACGACGACGCGCCCCGCGCTCATATGCGCTGGTAGATCCGTTCGCGGGGCGCGACCACCCGAAACCAGCTCCCCGCCCTGCCGTAGAGCGTCTCGACCTTCCCCAGCACCAGGTATCCCCCCGGTACGAGCGCGTGGCGAAACCGCGTGAAGAGGTTCTCCTGCATCTCCCGCTCGAAGTAGATGATCACGTTTCGGCACACGATCAGGTGCTTCGGCTCGCGCAGCGGCTCGGTCAAGAGATCCGCCTCCTCGAAGCGCACGAGGCGCCGAGCCGCCGGGGGCACCCGGTTCCTGCGAGGGCCCTCCAACCACCGGTCGCGCAACGCCGCGGGCATCTCACTGAAGGCGCTGCCGGGGTACTCGCCTTGCCGGGCGATCTCCAGCGATTGCCGGTCGATGTCGGTCGCCAGCACCTCGCAGCGCTTGAGCCGCGCCTCCAGCCGGTGTGCCCGCGCGTACTCCAGCAGCAGGATCGCCAGCGAGTAGGCCTCTTCCCCCGCGGCCGCTCCCGCGCTCCACAGCCGGACCGTCGTGCCTCGCACCGCGAACAGGGAGGGGACGACGTGCGTGCACAGCGCGTCCCAGACCTCCGGATTGCGAAAGAACTTGCTCGTGTTGATGGTCAGCGCGGCGAGCAGGCGGTCGTACTCGCCCGGATCGCTCTGGAGCAGCGTCGCGTAATCGGCATAGCGGTGGATCCCGCGCGCGCGCATGCGCACGGCCAGCCGGCGGCGCAGGCATTTCTCCTTGTAGCCGTGACAGTAGAAGCCCGCGCGCTGCACGATCTGCTCCTTGAGCGCCTGCAGCTCCCGGGCGTCCGCCTCCCCGAGCTCGCCCTGCGCCAGTGGCGTCACCTCAGGCGGGGGCATGCGAGACCACCTCGACATTGTTGCGCACGACCTCGTTGTTGGGGTTCAGCTCGAGCGCTTTCCGCCAGCAGCGCAAAGCCTGCTCGCGATCCTGCCGCCGGTAGTACAGGTTGCCCATCTTGGCGTAGACGTCATCGCCCAGCTCGGGTGCGAGCTCGATCGCACGCTGATAGCTGTCCCGGGCCTCGTCGTGCTCTCCGCGCCGGTAGGCGATGTCGCCGAGATTCTTCTGCGCCTGCGCCAGATTCGGGTCTTCCTCCGCCGCCTGGCGGTAGAAGCGCTCGGCCCCGTCCAGATCGCCCTGCCGCTCCGCCAGCGTGCCGGCCAGGAGAAGAAGCGGTGCCGACGCGGGGTACGTCTTGAGCCCCTCCAGCAGCACGCTGCGCGCCTGCTCCGGGTTGCCTGCCAGCGCCGCCGCGAGCGCGGCGCGATCGTAGTAGAGCGCGCACGGCGTCTCCGCTCCCAGCCGTCGGCGGTAGTCGGCGAGCTGCGCCGTGGCCGTCGCGAGCTCGCCGCCCGCGAGCTGAAGCTCGGCGCGGGCGAGCGCAACCGCCGGCGTACCGGGCTGCAGCGTCTCCGCCTCCTCCAGGACGAGGAGCGCATCCGCGCGGCGGCCGAGGCGGCCGAGCGCGTGCGCGAGATTCACGAAGG
This sequence comes from Gemmatimonadota bacterium, assembly GCA_016207445.1. Taxonomy (GTDB): domain Bacteria; phylum Gemmatimonadota; class Gemmatimonadetes; order Longimicrobiales; family RSA9; genus JACQPS01. Next base: position 12,168 of record JACQPS010000077.1, read on the forward strand.
CCGCGTAGCGGGGGCCTCCGTCCATAAGCAGGTCCTTGAGCCCGCGCACCGCTTCGCGGTAGCGGCCAGCGCGCAGGTCGAGGAGAGTCAGATGGAACCGCCCCGGCAGATCGTCGGGCTCGAGCCCGAGCGCGTGCCGGAGCTCGCGCTCCGCATCCTCGAGCATGCCCGCACGATAGAAGGCGACGCCCAGGTTGCGGTACTCGGCGGCTTCGCTCTCCCGGCTGCGCGCGCTCGCACTGGCGCGGCGGCCGACCTGGTGGGCGAAGCCGGCCTGGATCAAGCCATACAGCGCCTTGCCGACCTCGAACTCGCCGAGCCCGGTGTGATCCGCCAGGTCCTGGACGGTACGCGAGCCGTCGAGCAGAGGCATCAGCTTCTTCTGCTCCTGCGTGAGCTCGACCCCAGCGGCTTTCACCTGCTGCGGGTCGACCGCGAAGATCAAATCGAAAGACGGGATTTTCTTGTCGATCAGGCTCCATTCGTCGACTCGCCGGGCACCCTCGAGCAGCAGGCTCTCCGGATTGATCGAGAGCAGAACCTCGCTCGACTCCGGCTCCTGGTCCACCTCGAAGTAGAAGCTGCCGCGCGACCAGGTGAAGAGATAGTAGACGGCCTCCTCGATCTGCAGGCGGATGTATTTCTGTAGTTGCTCGGACGTGATGACGCCCTGGTCGACCAGGATCTCCCCCAGCCGCCGGTCCGGCTCGTGCGCCTGCCGCTCCAGCACGGCACGCAGCTGGTCCGGCACGAGCAGGCCATCGCGCAGGAGCAGGTCGCCCAGGCGGTCGCGCCGGTTCACGATCGTGGCATACGTGATGCGGCCGCGATCGAAAAAGATCTGGCCGAAGCGCGAGCGGTCGGTCACGGACAGGCAACCGGTCTTCTGCCCCATCGCGAGCAGCTGACACACGTCGGCCAGGCTGGCTTCCTTGAGACTGCCCTTGAGTGCCATGCCTCAGTCCAGCTCTTCCACGAGCCACTCTCCCGCGTATGGCCAATCCCAGATGACCTTCTCGCGGTCGAGGAAGATCCGATCGGGCGCACCGCTGCCGGCCCCGGCTTCCGCTGGTTCGGCCGCCGCGGCGGCGGGCCGCGCCCGCCGGGGCGCGGGCGGCGGCGCAGCGCCGGCGGGCACCAGCGGCACCGCGAGTCCGCTCTCCATGCGGGTGCGCAACCGCTCGTCGATCCCGGTGAGCTCTGCGGGCGGCCGGTCCGCCGTGAACGCGAGCTGAGCTCCCGCCCGCAACAGCACATCGAACAGATGAAACAGCTCGGCCTGGACTCGCTCGGTTCCGGCCAGCGCCTGCACATCGTCGAGCAGAAAGACGCGAGCGCGACGGTAGCGGTCCCGCCAGCTCTCCAGACGGTTTCGCTCCAGGGCCTGGATCAGCTCGGCCGCGAAGCCCCGCGTTTCCAGGAACGCGACCGGCAGCTCGGCGTCGATCGCCTGGATGTGGGTGCCGATCGCCGCCAGCAGCGAAGTCTTGCCGGCGCCGCGAGGCCCCCAGACGAACAACGGGTTGTAGCGTTGCCCAGGCGCCTCGGCCACGGCGCGCGCCGCACGCAACGCGAACAGGTCCGGAGCCAGGCGCAGCTGGTCAAGCGTGGGGCCTGGCGGCGGCGCCGGCAGCGGCCGGTTGCGATCGCGCACGACCCCGAGCAGCTCCTCCGCCTCGAAGAGCCGATCCGGATCGCGCAGGATCTCGAGCTTCTCCAGCTCGGGCGCGCCCGGCTCCAGCGCGCTGATCTCGCCGGCGATCTCCCGCAGCCGCTCCACCTCCGCCTCGAAGCGGCGGACCAGCGCCTCGACCTCGGCGACCGCCGGCGCCTGAGCCAGCGCCGCCTCCAGCCGCCTGGCCCGGAACCCCTCTCGCTTCCAGCGCGCGATCGCTTCGGCCAGCTGCCGGTCGGAGGGGGACGACGTGACCGCCGCGACCGTTCCGGCGATTTCGGCCACGAAGTCGCCGAACTCATCCGGCCGCGCGGCCGCGCCGCCGCCCAACAGCGCGGTCACCTCCGACGCGGACACGGTCCGCCCCTCGAGCTCCTGCAGCGCCGCCAGCCGATTGAGCGCACCCTGCAGCTCGCGCACGTTGCCGAAGGCCACACGCGCCAGCGCCTCGGCCACTTCGGGCCCGAGCGCCAGCTTGCGCTCGTCCGCCTTGCGGCGCACGATCGCGACGCGCGTCTCGTAGTCCGGCGCGCCGATATCGACAATGAGGCCACCGGAGAAGCGCGACAGCAGGCGCTCGTCGATGCCGTCGATCTCCTGCGGCGGCCGATCGCTCGAGAGCACGACCTGCCCACCGCGGCTGGAGAGCGCATCCCAGGCGCGCAACAACTCTTCCTGCGTCCTGTGCTGCCCGGCCAGGAACTGTACGTCGTCGAGCAGCAGCAGCTGCACGCCGCGCA
>JACQPS010000069.1 GCA_016207445.1 Gemmatimonadota bacterium
GCGATCGTGAACTGCCGCGTCGCGCCCGCCTCGATCGCGCCGAGCACCGTGACGGAGCTCCCGATCCCGATCCCCATCCCGGCTGCGATCGGGCTCGGGATGGGGATCGGGATCGGAGCCTGCTAGGCCGGTGACGTGAAGAGGAAGTAGAGCAGCAGCAGATAGATGCCCGTCAAGCCCGCGGCATCCAGGTTGGTGAGGGATTTCTCCTGCTCCAGATACTGATGCAGCGCATAGAAGAGCGGGAAGAGCAGGAGCATGAGCAGCATGGTGATGGCGTTGATCGGCACCGCGAAATCGCTTCCCGCGCCGCGCAGTCCGAGAATCCCGATCAAGAGCAGTGCGAACGCGAGGAGCATGAACATCATCTGCGTCAGCGCGCCGAACGCGTTGCTGAGCGCGATCCCGAGCTCGCCGCGCCGATGCGATTTGAACAGGATGATGTATTCGCTCAGACCGGCAAAAAACGCCAGCGCCGCCGCCGTGGGGATGGTGGGCAGCCGCAGCTCCTTGAGTGCGGCGTTCGCGAAGCCGCCGATCGCCTCGCCACCGGCGAAGGCTCCGAGGAGGCCGAGGCCGAACATCGCCGCGATGGCCCTCCATCGGCTGTCATGACCGAGCCGCTCCGGGTCGGGCGGCAGCGACTCCACATCATCCTTTCCTTCTCCGTAATACTGAACGAGCGTCAGAACGTAGTAGCCGTAGATCACCATCAGCACCGCCGCCACTCCGATCAGGTCCCACCCCGCGAGCGCGGTCTTCACGCCCCCGAATCGCAGCACGACCATGACGATGCCGACCGTCAGCGTGACGGCGCCTCCGGCAATGAGGATCTCTCCGCCCGCCGCCGTCAGTGAGCGCGGCATCGCGAAAGCGCCCTTCAGGTCCTTGGGCAGGAAAAACGAATAAACGGAAAAGATGAGGCCGTTGTTGAACACCGTCACCGCAGCGGTCACGAACGCCGCGAGCGGCTCGACCCGCACCAGAAACGCGATCACCACGAATTCCGGCAGGTTACCCAGCAGCGAGCCGATCGTCCCCGAGATGAAGCCGTCCCAGCGGAGCCGGGCACCCAACCGTTCCACCCCGTGAATGATGGCCTCCGCCGAGCCCTGAATGAGCAGCAAGCCCGCGAGGAGCTGGGCCACGGCGGCAGCGATCCCGAAGCGTTCCAGCTCCAGGAGGCGCCAGCGCTCGTCCAGGAAGAGGAACACCCAGTATAGAAGCCCGACGCCCATCGCGAGCTGCCAGCCATGCACCCCGCGCTGCCGCGCCTCGACCGCACGCAGTGCGGTGGACACCCAGACCTCCGAGCTGGGGAGGTGCGGCGTGATGCCGAGGTGCCGCTGCTCGATCACTTCCTCCAGCACGCGCCGCAGGTGAGGCGAGCGTACGACAATGCGATCGAAGGACGCCTTGCTGATCCGCCAGACCGTGAGATCCGCCTCCGCCGTGACGGTCGCCGAGCGGGGCTGCCCGGTCAGCAGCGCGGCTTCGCCCACCACGCTGCCGGCGCCGACGTGCCACACCGTCTCGACGCCCGTACGCTGGACGCGCGCGCTCCCCGCCTCGATGAAGTACATGGCATCGCCGATGTCGCCCTCGCGCATGAGGGTGGCGCCCGTGGGATACTCCTCCCGCTGCACGAACGGAACGATCGCCTGCACCTCTTCGGGCGGCAACGCACGCAGGATGTCGATGCGGCTGAGCCGCCTGAGCACCTCACCGGCCGCACCCGGGCGCACGCTGGGCTCGCGCACGAGCGCGGCGGCCGCGACTTCCGGTTCGGCGACGGCTGTGGTTGTCATCTGGCCCGTCCCACATCGGCCCCCTCCCGATCCCGATCCCGATCCCCATCCCGCCGGCGGGCTCGGGATCGGGATGGGGATCGGGATCGGAGCCTGCTAGGCCGGCGACGTGAAGAGGAAGTAAAGCAGCAACAGATAGATGCCCGTCATACCCGCAGCGTCCAGGTTCGTGAGTGATTTCTCCTGCTCCAGGTACTGATGCAGCGCGTAGAAGAGCGGGAAGAGCAGGAGCATGAGCAGCATGGTGGCCGCGTTGATCGGCACCGCGAACTCGTTGCCGGCGCCACGCAGCCCCAGCAGCCCGATCACCAGCATCCCGAACGGCAGCAGCATGAACATCACCTGCGTGAGCCCGCCGAAGGCGTTGCTGAGCGCGATGCCGAGTTCGCCCCGGCGGTGCGACTTGTACAGGATGATATATTCGCTCATCCCCGCGAAGAAGGCGAGCGCGGCCGCGGTCGGGATCGTCGGCAACCCCAGCTCCTTGAGCGCCGTATCGGCGAACGCGCCGATCGCTTCGCCGCCGGTGTAGGCGCCCAGCACGCCCAGCCCGAGCATGGTGCCGATCGCGCCCCAGCGGATGTCATGGCCCAGACGATCGGGATCGGGGGGCAGCGATTCGACATCGTCCTTTCCCTCGCTGTAATACTGGACGAGCGTATAGACATAGTAGCCGTAGATCAGCATCAGGACCGCGGCCACACCGATCAGATCCCATCCTACCAGCGCGGTTTTCACCTCTCCGAACCTGAGCACGACCATGACGATGCCGATAATGAGCGTGATGGCGCCCCCGGCAATCAGGATCTCGCCCCCTGCCGACGTGAGCGAGCGTGGCATGGCGAACGCGCCCGTGCGGTCCTTCGGCAGGAAGAACGTATAGATGGAGAAGGCGAGAGCGTTGTTGAAGATGGTTACGGCTGCCGTGACGAACGCCGCGAGCGGCTCGACGCGCACCAGGAAGACAATGACCACGAACTCCGGCAACGTGCTCAGGAGCGAGCCGGCCGTGCCCGAGATGAAGCCGTCCCAGCGGAGCCGCGCGCCCAGGCGCTCCGCGCCGTGGATCAACGCCTCGGCAGAGCCCTGGATGATCAGGAGCCCCGTCATCAGTTGCATCGCCGCCACGATCATCTCGAACCGCTCGACCTCGAGGAACGGCCAGCGCTCGTTCAGAAAGAGCAGCGCCCAGAAGAGCAGCCCCACACCCATGAAGAGCTGCCAGCCGTGCAGCCCTCGATACTGCGCCTCGATCGCGCGCAGCGCGGTCGAGACCCAGACCTGCGGGCTCGGCAGGTGCGGCGTGATCCCGAGGCGCCGCTGCTCGACCACCTCCTCGAGCACGCGGCGCAGGTGCGGCGAGCGGCCGACGATCCGATCGAACGAGGCCTTGCGGATGCGCCAGGCGGTGAGCTCGGTCTCGGCCGTGACCGTCGCCGATCTCGGCTCCCCCGTCAGCAGCGCGGCCTCGCCCACCACGCTGCCCGCGCCCACTCGCCAGACCGCGCTCACGCCGCTGCGCTGCACGCGCGCGCTGCCTTCTTCGAGGAAGTACATGGCGTCGCCGACGTCGCCCTCGCGGATGAGCGTTGCGCCCACCGGGTAGACCACTTGCTGCACGAACGGGACGATCGCCTGCACCTCCTCGGGCGGGAGCGCGCGCAGGATATCGATGCGGCTGAGCTGCTTCAGCACTTCGCCGGCCGCGGCCGGGCGGACGCTGGGCTCGCGCTCGAGCTCGGGGATCGCGACTTCCGGTTCGGCGATGACCGTCGTTGGCATCGGGTTCCTCCGACCGCGGGAGGTTCGGGCCTGGCTGGGGATCAGGGTGTGCGAGGAGCGGCGGCGGACGCGGGCTCGCCGGGGCGCCGGTAGATCACGCCGCCCTTCATCACGAAGTGGACACGTTCCAGGGCGCCAATGTCCTTCAGGGGATCGCCGGGCACGGCGATCAGGTCGGCCAGCTTGCCCGCTTCCAGCGAGCCGAGCTGGCTTTCCTGCGCGAGCAGGGTCGCCGCCACGGAGGTGGCGGCCTTGAGCGCGGCCATGGGCGTCATGCCCCACTGCACCATGTAGGAGAGCTCGCGCGCCTGCGGCTCGGTCCAGGCGTAGCCGCCGGCATCGGTGCCGTAGGCGATGAGCACGCCCTTCTTCACCGCCTTCGCGAACGCCGCGCGCTCCAGCTCGACCAGCTTCGGCCAGATGCCGCCGCGCCCCGGCGCCACGTACACGCCCACGTAAATGGTCGGGCACCAGTAGACCTTCTGCTGGACCATCCGGTCCATGAGGTCGTCGGTGAGGCCGTGGCCGTGCTCGATCGAATCGAAGCCGGCGCGCAGCGCCGCATCGATGCCGTCCCAGCCGATGGCGTGAGCCGCGATCCTGCGCCCCAGCCGGTGGGCTTCCTGCACGAACGCGCGCAGCTCCTCGTCGCTGAAGTTCAGCCAGGAGCGCACGCGGCCGTCCGCGCCGAGGTAGTAGCGGCGGTCGACGTACACCTTGATCCAGTCGGCGCCGAACCGGACCTGCTCGCGCACGCCTTTGCGGATCTCCTCGGGGCCGTCCACGATCTGGACGCCGGAAGGCACGCGCAGCTCCCACGAGAAGCCCTGGAGCGGATACATGCCGGTCGCGGAGAATGCCCGCGTCGCCACGAACAGGCGCGGCCCCAGGATGATGCCGGCGTTGATCGCCCTCTTCACATCCACATCCGCGTACATTGCGCCCTCGGTCTCGAGGTCGCGCAGCGTGGTGAAGCCGTTCAGCAGCGCCGTGCGCGCGGCGACGGTCGCGCGGATCGTGCGGTACGGCGTACTCTCCTTCAGCAGCTGCTCGTCGTAGTCCTGCTGCGTGATGTCGCCCTGGAGCAGAAGGTGCGTGTGCGCGTCGATCAGGCCGGGAA
>JACQPS010000072.1 GCA_016207445.1 Gemmatimonadota bacterium
CCGAGGTACTCGTGCGTGGGGCGGGCGTAGCAGTTGTGGCTCACGACGCCGTTGGCGATGAAGTCGCCCGTGCCGGTCGTGATGTCGAAGAGCGTCTGCGATCCGAGCGGCTCGATCGAGACGACCCGAAGATCGGCGGCACTCTTCAGCGCCTGACGCTCAATATCACGCTTGCGCGAGATGACGGGATCGACCGTGTGGAAGAACCGGAGGTGTTCGCCTAGCCCGCCTCTCAGGCGGACGTGCTTCAGTGGCCTGGGTCGCTGACCTCGGGTCGATTCGACCACACACGCAAAACCGAGCCGCCGCAGTGAACGCACCACGTTGTCCAGGATAGCCGCATCGGTGTTCGTAATGCGCAGGATGCCGCCGCTATAAGAACCCTCGGCATCGAAGATGCCGGCGAGGAAACCTCGGCACCAATCCACCGTACCATCAGAGGGCCACGCGATCAACTCGGTGATACGGGCGACGCTCTCTCGCGCATGCGTGCGGATGGCGGTCAGCCGCTTTCGCCGCAGTGAGGCCTCCTGGAACACGAAAGAATTGGTTTCGACTCCGAACTCGAGCAGGTAACCCCCGGCGCGGCCGAGCGCTTCGGGATCGGCGAGGGCGAGACGGAATTGATGTTGCCAGTGATTCGCTCGCTCGGGGCGGCCATCCGGGTACGTGCCGATGAGGCCATCGCCGCGGATGAGCCCGCACAGATAGCCGCGCTGATAGTCGGAGCGCTTCGCCATCGGCGCGGAAAACGAGCCGACGCCCATCAGCTTGTTATTTGATGTGACGTGAGGACGGCGCCCTCGGCCCTGCGCCGTGCCGGCGACGTACTTCCATCCCCTCTCGGTCAGGAAGCGGTGGTCGCCGCTCGCGACCAGCTCTGTCCCATCCGCCAGCGTGATGCGGTAGGCCCGCTTCTCCACAGTCCAGTGCGCGAGCACGCTCGTTTTGACGTAGCGCCGATAAGGACCCTCCCGCACGGTCCCATAGATAAGGTCCCCCACGCGAACATCCACGAGTCGCTTGATAGTTCCCTCTCCCATCAGGATCGGCGTGTCGCCCGACATGCAATAGACGCAGCCGTGCTCGCAGCCCCGGTACGGGTTGATGCTCGCCTCGAAGCCGACGTCCGGGCTGTCGTTCGTCGCGATGATGCTGCGCGACGAGTCCTTGAAGAAGACCGTGCGCGGGCCGGGCGCGTCCGGGTCCATGCCCTCCGGATCCGGCTCGAGAAAGAGCGGCTCGAAGCGGTTGGGCGGGTTCTCGGCGGTGCCGCGGCCTTTGAGTGGCACGAACTTCATAGGCTCAAGCTATACCGAACAAAAGCCGAAAAGCAAGGCCGCCGGCCGCGCCGGGCTCGTCACTCGCGGCCATTGACTGTGACGCGGCCGTCGATATATACTGATCTATACCACGAGGCGCGAGGGAGGTTTCATGCACGACAGACCGAACGCATTGGAGAGCGGCGCGCCGCGGCGGGCCAAGCTCTTCTGGAACGGACGCTCGCAGGCGGTCCGGCTGCCAAGAGAGTTTCGGTTCGAGGGCGACGAGGTGCTGATCCGGAAGGAAGGCGCCAACGTGATTCTCGAGCCGATCGGCAAGCGCGCGTGGCCGGCCGGATACTGGGATTGGGTGGGGGTAGTCCGGGAAGAACTGGAGCTCGGCGACATCGAGCCGCTCGGCGGGGGGCTGCTGGACATCTCGATCGAGGCTGACGAGTGACCTGGCTCCTGGACACGAATGTCCTCATCGACGCCGCGCGGGGGTGGCCGGCCCCCGTGCGACGGCGCCTGTCCACAGTGAGCCCCGACGACGTGGCGATCAGCGCCGTGAGCGCCGCCGAGCTGTGGTACGGCGCGCTCAAGGCGCAGGACCCGAAGGAGAAGCGTGCCCTCTGGACCCGCGTTCTCGAGCCGTACACCGTCCTTCCATTCGACCGGGCGGCGGCCGAGCGGCACGCGGAACTCCGGCACGGTCTGAAGCAGCGCCCCATTGGGGAGCGCGATCTCTTCATCGCCGCCATCGCCGCCGCGAACGATCTCACGCTCGTGACCCGGAATACGGCCGAGTTCAGTCGCGTGCCGGGGCTGGCCGTGGAGGATTGGAGCGTGTAGCCATGGCGATGGCAGGCAAGAGCATTTCGACTGCGCCGGCCGAGCCCCGCTTCTACTACCGCGATGGCCTGGCGGTGCTGCGCTGCGTGCGCGAGCGGCCGCCGCCCTGGATGTGCTACGATGCGCGGCTGGAGGCGCACGTGGCGCCGGGGTACCGGCTGCCCGAGTTGCGGGCATGGGCGGCCGCGCACGGGATCGGGGGCGACGCCGGCGCCGATCCCACCGGCGGCGAACCCGCGCCACCCTTCTTCGATCCGCGCCAGCCACGCGAGTATCAGCGCGAAGCGCTCGACCGCTGGTTGGGCGCGAATGCGCGCGGCAGCGTCGTGCTGCCGACGGGCGCCGGCAAGAGCTTCGTCGCGGTGCTGGCGATCCATGAGACCGGTCTGAACGCGTGTGTGGTCGCCCCGACGCGCGCGCTGGTCGCGCAGTGGTTCGGCCAGCTCGCGGATGGGTTCGGCGCCGAGCGCGTCGGCGCGTACTACGCGGACGAGAAGGAGATCCGGCCGGTCACGGTCACGACCTATCATTCCGCGTTCCGGCTGCTCGAGCGCCACGGGGCGCGCTTCGGCCTGCTTGTGCTGGACGAGGCGCACCACCTGGCCGATGCGGCGGACGGCCAGGCCAAGGCCTGGCACGATGCGCTGCGCATCGCGCCCGCCGCCGCGCGCCTCGCCCTGACCGCTACCTATCCGGACGGCCGCGACGCCGAGCTGCGGCGCACGGTGGGCCCGGTCGTCTACCGGCGCACGATCGCCGAGATGGCGGACCGCGAGCTGGCCGACTTCGCGGTCGAACGCCGTTTCGTGGCGCTGACGGCGGACGAGCGACGCCGCTATGACGCCGCCGACCAGA
>JACQPS010000090.1 GCA_016207445.1 Gemmatimonadota bacterium
CCACCAGGAAGCCGCGCAGGTCCGCCGGCACGCCCGCCAGCGGCAGCGCGGCTGCGCTCAGCAGTGCCCGCACGGCGGCCAGGTCTTCTCCTCGTGCCCCGCGGATCTGGATTTCGTTCGCCACGACTGCTGCGCAGTTAGTTGTTAGCTGCAACTATAGACGCGCGGGTCGTGGCTGTCAAGTGGCTCGGGATCGGGATGGGGATCAGGATCGGGATGGGGCCGGTCCGATCCCGATCCCGATCCCCATCCCCATCCCGATGCCGTTCAACCACGTTTCCCTTGCGCAGATACGCCCCGGGACTTCATACTTTTTGCCTTCGCATTCCGTTCGGTCCCCTGACACGAGCACGACCTATGGCAGCGCGCGCAATTGCTTCGGCCACGATCTCGTTCGGGCTGGTCTCGATCCCGGTGAAGCTGTACTCGTCGAGCGAGTCATCGGCGAGCCTGACGTTCAACTGGATCCACAAGGGGTGCGGCTCGCGCCTGCGGCAGCAGTACATCTGCGCGAAGGACGGCACGGTCATCGAGAAGGAAGACATGGTGAAGGGGTACGAGTTCTCGAAGGGGCAGTACGTGCTCTTCACGCCCGAGGAGCTGAAGGCGCTGGAGGAGAAGGGGGACAACACGGTCGCCATCTCGGAGTTCGTGCCCTCGGACAAGGTGGAGCGCATCTACCTGGACAAGGTCTACTACCTGGGCCCCGACAAAGGGGGCGAGCGTGCCTACCGTCTGCTGCGCGAGGCGATGCGGGAGACGAAGCTGGTGGGTCTCGGCCGCTACGCCGCGCGCGGCAAGCAGTACCTGGTGATGGTGCGCCCGATGGAGACCGGCATCGCGCTGGAGCAGCTGCATTACGCGGACGAGATCCGTCTGTTCGCGGAGGTGCCGCTCGGCGACGGCGCGGTCAAGAAAGAGGAGCTCAAGCTCGCCGTGCAGCTGGTGAAGCAGGTGGCGACCAAGGACTTCAAGCCGCAGTCCTACCGTGACGAGGTGCGCGAGCGCGTGCTCGAGCTGATCGAGAAGAAGAAGGCGGGCGAGGACATCACGCAGGCGCCAGTGGAGGAGCCGAAGACGCAGATCATCGATCTCATGGAAGCGCTCAAGGCCAGCCTGGCGGCGGCCGAGAAGAAGCCGGCCAAGCGTGCGGCACCCGCCCGGAAGAAGGTGGCCGCCCGGGGTCGATGAATGAAGTGGTACACGACCCGTGACGTAGCCAACCTGCTGGGCCTATCCGAGCACCAGGTGCGGGCGTACGCCCGCTCCGGCTTCCTCACTCCCGGCCGCGGCCCACGCGGCGAGTTCCGCTTCTCCTTCCAGGACCTGGTGCTCCTGCGCACGGCCAAGGGTCTGGTGGCCGCGCGCATCCCCGCGCGTCGCATCCGCCGCACGCTCAAGAAGCTGCGCGAGCAGCTGCCGCGCGGCCGTTCGCTCTCCGAGCTGCGCATCGCCGCCGAGGGCGAGCGTGTGGTGGTACGCGACGGCGGCGCGATCTGGAACCCGGAGTCCGGACAGTTTCACCTGGACTTCACGGTCTCCGAGCTGGCGGCGCAGGTCGCGCCGCTGGCGGTGCGCGCCGCCGAAGCGGTGCGCCGTGCGGAGCCCGATCTCGATGCCGATGGCTGGTACGAGCTGGGCTACGAGCTGGAGGCGTGCGCGCCCGCCGAGGCGGCCGGGGCGTACGCGCGCGCACTCGAGCTGAACCCCCGCCACGCCGACGCGCTCGTGAATCTGGGCCGCCTTTGCCAGGAGGCCGGCCGGCTGGCCGAGGCGGAGGCACACTACCGGCGCGCGCTCTCGGCCGACGCCGGCCACGTCGTCGCCTGGTACGATCTGGGCACCGTGCTCGAGGACCGCGGCCGCGCCCCCGATGCGATGGACGCGTACCGCCGCGCGCTCGCCGCCGATGCCGGCTTCGCCGACGCGCACTTCAACCTGTCCCGCCTGCTCGAGCAGCAGGGCGACCGCCTGGCCGCGCTCCGGCACCTGAAGACCTACAAGGCTCTCGTCGAGGCCGGCTAACGAATTTTCAGCGCAAAAGAAAGTTCACCGCAAAGATCGCAAAGACCGCGAAGCATCACCAACTCGAGCATCGTGCCCTACCGGTAACCCAAACCCCAAAATTGAAGTTTCGACTCTCGCTGGGCCTGCGGCGTTGCGCGACGAACCCTTTGCGGTCTTTGCGGCCTCCGCGGTGAAATTGTCAGCGGACGCCCGCGGTGAAATTGTCAGCGCACGCCCGCGGCGGTCGCCGGCGCGCCCTCCCTCTGCCAGTAGAATGGCCCCGCCTTCTTCTGCCGCGGCCACACCTCGTCCAGCGTATCGCCGTCGTACAGCCGCCCGTTCTTCATCACGTAGCGGATCGTGTTCGTGTTGCGCATGTTCTGGAGCGGGTTCGCGTCGAGGACCACGAGGTCCGCGAGCTTTCCCGGCTCGATGGAACCAATGTCCTTGTCGAGCCCGATGCCTTCGGCGCCCAGAATGGTGGCCACCCGCAGGGCGTCATGGTTCGAGAGCCCGCCGGAGTGCATGGCCCACAGCTCCCAGTGGTAGCCCAGCCCCTGCAGCTGGCCGTGGCTGCCCACGCCCGCGCGCCCGCCCGCCTCGACCAGGTCCTTGACGAACTTGCCCAGCCTGGAGAACACGTGCACCTCGGGGTGGAACCAGCCGGCCGCGCCCGTGTTGGGCGAGAGCCC
>JACQPS010000070.1 GCA_016207445.1 Gemmatimonadota bacterium
GGACGCGGAGGCATGGCAAACGTATTTTTTGTGGTTTGCTTCGCGGGCTCCCCTTGAGGCCGGTGCTCTTCAGCGCTCTCTGCGTCTCTGCGTGAAACTGTCTTTCACTGCCCTCCCGCCCTCAGCATCTCCAGGCGCCTGGCCCTGAACTCCGACCCCTCCTTCCACTCGGGCCACGCGTCGCCCTGGGCCACGGCGAGGCCGACGTCGAAAAAGAGGCGTATGTCCTCGACGGCGCCGGCGAGGTCCCAGTCCGGCTTGACCTCGTCGGATGGCTTGTGGTAATCGCGCTGCGTGTACTCGTCTCGTTTCTCCAGTCCCCACTCGTGAGGTCTGCCGATGTAATCGATGCCCTCGTCCGTGTAGAGCGCGGGCACGCCCTGCTTGGCGAGCTCGAAGTGGTCGGAGCGGTAATAGAACCCCTTCTCCGGCTCGGGGTCGGGGTCGACCACGCGTCCCTGGCGCGCGGCCGCCTGCTCGAGCAGGTCCTCGAGCGTGCTCATGCCTTTGCCGACCACCACGATGTCGCGCGTGCGCCCCCACTGGTTCACGCCATCGATATTCAGGTTGGCGAGCGTGCGCGCGAGCGGGTAGAGCGGATTCTGCGCGTAGTACTTCGCGCCGAGCAGCCCCTGCTCCTCCGCCGTCACGGCCAGGAAGAGGAGCGAGCGGTCGGGGCGCCGGGGCAGCGCGGCGTAGGCCTCGGCCAGCTCGAGCAGCGCCGCGGTGCCGGATGCGTTGTCCTTGGCGCCGTTGTAGATCTGGTCGCCGGCGAGCGTGCTGTCGCGCCCGAGGTGGTCCCAGTGCGCGGTGAACACGACAACCTCGTCGCGGCGCTGCGGCGAGCCCGCGAGCTTCGCCACCACGTTCTTCGAGCGCACCTCGCGCGGGCTTTGCCGCACATGAAAGGTGGCCTTGCCGTTCAGCGACACGGGCCGGAAGTCGCGGCGCACGGCCGCGGCTTTGAGCTGCGCGAAATCCTGTCCTGCCGCGGCGCAGAGCTTCTCCGCCAGCTCGCGCGTGATCCACCCCTCGATCGGCACGCGCCCCATGTTCCGATCGGCCGCGACGATGTCGAAGTTCTCGCGCCCCCAGCTCCCGGTCACGACCTGCCACGGGTAGCCCGCCGGCCCGGTCTCGTGCACGATGAGCGCGGCGGCCGCGCCCCTCTCCGTCGCGATCTCGTACTTGTAGGTCCAGCGGCCGTAGTAGGTCATGGCCGGCCCGCGGAAGAGCGAGGGGTCCAGCCTGGTCGGGTCGCTCGGATCGGGCACGGCCGGATCGTTGATGAGCATGACGATCGTCTTGCCGCGCACGTCCACACCCTTGTAATCGTCCCAGCCGTACTCGGGGGCGACGACGCCGTAGCCGACGAACACGAGCTCCGCCGCCTCCACGTGCACGTCCTGCGTCACTCGCCGGGACACGGCCACGTAGTTGTCCGGGAAGCTCAGCTCGATGCGTCGCCCGGCGACGTCGAGCCACGACGTCGCCTGCGTGCTGATGCCGACGAGGGGCACGTCCTGCGTCCACGTGCCGTTCGGGTTCCCGGGCTCGAGGCCGATGCGCCGGAACTCGCCCGTCAGGTACGCCACCGTCTTCTCCTCGCCGGGCGTGCCGGGCGCACGCCCCTCGAACTCGTCGGACGAGAGCACGCGCGTATGGCGCAGCAGGTCGCCGGCCGTGATGGTGGCGGCGGCTGCCTCGATCGCCGCGGGCGTCAGCGACGCCGTGGGCGCGGGCGAGACGCTCGGCTCCTCTCGGCGCGCACAGCCGCCGGGGGCGAGGGCGAGGGCGAGGGCGGGGACGAGGCAGGAAGAGTTCAGTCCTTTTCGCATTTCGGGCCGCTCCGTGAAAGTGGGCGCGTCAGCTTGGGACAACGGGGCCGCGGATGCAACTGGGCGCGCGCTCTGCGGTGAAATCTCCGCCGTCAACGCCTATATTTCTTTGATGCGCCACATCATCGGCATCCACACGGTGGACAACGGCGGCATTCACATGGCCGCGCTGCGCGCCGCGAACGCGGGCATGGAGGCGCTGCAGATCTTTACCGCGATCCCGAAGTTCTACGGCGACAAGTCCATGATCCGGCCGGAGCGCATCGAGCGCTTCCGCGCCACGCTGGCGCAGACGACGATCGAGCCCGAGCACGTCATGGCGCACGGCGCGTACGTGCTCAACGTCGCCACGGGCGATGACAGCATCTGGACGCGCGCCGCGGCCGGGCTCGCCCGGGAGATGGAGCGCTCGAGCGCGCTCGGCCTCGGCATGGTCTGCTTCCACCCCGGCTCGATCGCGTCCGGCGGCGACGCGCACAGCGCGGGCAAGCGCGTCGCCACCGCGATGACCGCCGCGCTGCGCGGCGCGCCCCGCAAGACGCGACTGCTGGTCGAGAACTCGGCCGGCGCCGGTCGCACCTTCGGCCGCACCGCGGCCGAGGTCGCCGACATCCTCGCCCGTGTCGCCGACGACGTGCGCGACCGCGCCGGGTACGGTCTCGACACGTGCCACCTCTTCGCCTCGGGCTACGACATCAAGGCCACGCCCGAGGCGCTGCGCGCCGTGCTCGATGAGTTCGAGCAGGCCGTGGGCGAGCCGCCCGCCTTCTTCCACATCAACGACAGCGCCGGCGCTCTCGGCTCCAACCGCGACCGGCACGTGCTCATCGGCGAGGGAGAGATCGGGAAAGAGCCGTTCCGGTGGCTGCTCAGGGACAAGCGCGCGGTGAAGGTCCCACTCATCCTCGAGACGCCCGAGAAGAATTACGACGTGGCCGACGACGACCCCACACCCGACCCCTACGACGTGCAGATGTGCGAGCTGCTGCGGTCGCTGGCGCGGTAGCCGGCGGGAAGCGCGCCGGCGGCCACCCGGACCCTGCGCACCACGACTGGACCGCGTGGGGCTTGCGCGGCGGCACGCGGCGTTGCATGCTGGAAGCGACTCGCCGGCGCCCAGTGACGCCGGCCGGCGCGGCCACCCACAGAACCCGCGCCGTATGGAAGCCGGTCTCGCTTCAGCCCTGGACAAGCTGAGAAGGACCGGCTTCTTTTTTCGGGCCCGTCTGGCCATCTTCCCGCGTTCCGCCTACTGTAAACTGTCGACTGTAAACTGTAGACTCCTCGTGGCATGAGCTCCACGCCGCCCTCCGATGCGTCCGCGGCAGCCGGCCACGGGAGTCGGCTGCGCATCGGCGTGCACGTGGGCGAGCTGACCATTGCCGCCGACGGCGACCCGACGACCGGCTGGCGCGCCCCGCGCGAAACCCCACGCCGCCCTGCGGGATTTCATCCTCTAGGAGGACCGCGCGGAGGACCCTTGCCGATAACCTACGAGGAGCTGGTGGCCGCCGAGATCAGCGGCCTCTATCAGGGCGGGCTCTGGCTCAGCGCGGGCGACGAGGGTGCCGCCGAGGACCTGGTCCTGGCGACCGTCGTGCGCGGGCTCGGTCCGTTCGCCGCTCTGCCCGCGGCGCACGACCCGGCACGCTGGCTGGAGGGGCGGCTCGCCCGCGAGTTCGCGGACCGGCACGGCAGCGGCGCGCAGGCCCGCGTGGCGGCGGCGCCGACGTCGCTTTCGCCTGCTGCGCTGGAGCGGCTGCGCGCGATCGACGCGCAGGCGCTTCACCGCGCGGCCGCTCTGCTGCCGCCGGCGGCGCGCGCTGCGCTCTGGCTGGTCGTGCTGCGGCGCTGGCGCTACGCCGATGCCGCCGCGGCGCTCGGGATCGATGTGGAGGAGCTGAAAAGGTTGCTGTCGTATCGGCAGGCGTTGCTCGTCGCGCTGCTCCGGGGCGGCGCCGCGGGGGCGAGCGGGGCCGCGCTCACGTAGAGCCATATGGACTGCGCACAGGCACGCGAGGGACTCTGGCCGCCGGAGCGGCCGCGGCTGGCAGGCGAGGATGTCGTCGAGGCGCGCCGGCACGTCGAGACGTGCGACGCCTGCCAGGACTACTTCGCGCAGGATCGCGCGCTGCTCGACGCCTACGACCGCCTGCACCGGCAGCAGGCGCCCACCCCCGTGCGCGAGCGCGTCTTCCGCGAGCTCGCACGCGAGCGCATGCACGGCGCGCCCGCCCCTCCGCCTCGACCCGAGCACGCCATGGCGCCGCCGAGGCAGCGCACCGGCATCGACGGCCGCTGGGCCGTGGCCGCGCTCAGCGTCTTCGCGCTCGCTGCCTGGATCTATCTCAGGAGCGCGAACCCCGTTGGCGGCGACGCCGTAGCAACGCCGCAACCGGCCGACGCCGCCGTGCTCTTCGCCGAAGACTACCTGCGCCGCGCGGTCAGCCAGGACCGCCTGGTGACCGACGACCCGGTCGAGGTCACGCGCTTCCTCATGCGAGAGCTGGGCCTCGGCGTCGCGCTGCTCGCCGGCCGCGACCTCAACGTCGCCGGCGTGGAAATCTGCCTGCTCGCTGGCCGGCGCGGCGCCATGGTCATGTACCAGGTCGACGGCCACGTGCTCTCGCATTACCTGGTGCCGCGCGACGGCGCGCGCGCCCGCCCGCCCGCGACCGCCCCGACCGAGGGCTCGGTCACCATCGTGACCTGGGCCACGCCCTCGCTCGAGCAAGCACTGGTGGCCCAGCTCCCGCCCCAGCTTCTGCTGTCCATCGCGCAGCGCGCGAAGCTGTAATCCGGGGCAACACCCGGGAACGACCGGGAACTTCAACTACCGTGTACGTGCACGAGTACGAGTACGTGCATGTGTACGTTTCAATGCATTGACGTACACGTACGCGTACGCGTGCACGTGCACGGCCGTTCACTGGAAATCGAAGCGCAGAAACCGATCGAAGAGCGGCGTCTTCCGGACTTCGAATTTCTCGGGCCCGGGGATGCGCCCGGGCAAGTCCCGTCGCTCGAGCAGCCCGAACCAGACGAGCGGCTGCACGACTCTCCCCTCGAACGCCCACGCCGCCGCGTTCTCGCCGAACAGGTCCGCCGGCTGTTCCCTGACCGCGTCGGGCAGCACGCGCTCGGCCAGGAGCAACGGCCGGTGCCACTCCGCCGCCGCAGCGCGCATGCGGTAGAGCGTCAGCGCCAGTGTCTCCTGCAGCGCGGGTGAGTCCGGCGCGTCGTGCAGGTAGGCGAGGTTGAAGCCCCGGAAGAAGGTGCGGAACAGGCTGGCGTACAGCTCGCCGGCGCGTTCCTCGTCGAGCAGCAGCGCGGCGCGGCGCGTGAGCCGGAAGCGGCCGCGGCGCCGCCGCACCAGGTGCGCGAGCCCGAGCAGCACGCGCAGCAGGTGCAGCGGCTGGAAGAACTCCTCGTTGATGACGCGGTAGTGCCGCCGCAGGTGCCGGACCCGCTCGCGCTCGCCCTCGTCCCATTCCAGCCGGTCCAGCATGGCGGAGACGAAGCGCCGATTCAGGTTGCCGAACTCGGTGGCGAGCGCCGGGCCCTCGTCGCGCAACGCCTGCAGGAACGCGCGCGCGTTCCGGTAGAGGCGCGACGGCCGCACTTCCGCCGCCCCGAGCTCCGTGTTCAGCCGCAGCGGGCCGCGCCGCTTCCAATCGCCGGCCAGGAGCTGCGCCGCCTGGTGCGGCGAGAGCCCGCCCAGGCGCGGCTGCGGCCGCGCGTTGTACTCCGCCACCCGCCGCGCCACGAACGCGTTCAGCTCGTCCAGGCTGCGGAACTCCCGCGTGGCGATCTCGTCCAGGATCGCCCGCAGCTCAACGCGCAGCGGGTCGTGTTCGTGGGGCATGCCGGGAAATTAGGGGGCGGGAAAGATGCGGGAAATAATCGTGTACGCGTACGAGTACGAGTACGTGCACGTGTACGTACCGGCACTGTGGCTCGATCGCACAGGCGCAGGTCCGTAAACGTACACGTACGCGTGCACGTACTGGTACACGGCTTCTCCCCCCTGGATGGCCCTAGCCGTGGCAGCAGCCCCGACCTTAATTTGCACCACCCATCGGCAGAACCCCCTCAGGAGAGTTGTTA
>JACQPS010000103.1 GCA_016207445.1 Gemmatimonadota bacterium
CCACTTACCCAAACTAACTTGCGCCCGCAATGGCCGCTAACGTAAGAACCCACCTGCGCCAATCCCGCCCGAGGCGGGGCATATGCGCACCGACGTTCGTACTCGCCACTCCACCACCCGCTCAATCCGCCACCGGCGCCTCCAGCTTGAGCGGCTCGCGCCGGATCGGCGGCAGCTTCTTCCTGCGCAGCTCCTCGTTGAAGCGCGGCAGCTCCGTCGCCAGCACGTTTTCGAGGCGCGCGAGCTGCGCGTCGAGCTGGCCCGACAACCTCTCGAACACTGCCAACGCCTGATCGGTCGGCCGTGCCTCCGCGCTCTCCACCACGCCCAGCAGCGCGGCCAGCTTGTTGTTCAGCTTGATGGGGAAATTGAGCGCGTCCTGGTTGGCCTCGAGGCGGACCTGGTAGATCTCGCCTTCGACCTCGCTCAGCGCCTTCTTGATCGCGGCAGCCGACGCCGTCAGCGCCGCGTCCCTGGCCTTCTCGACCCGATCATCGATCTGCGGCCGAACGCCACGCACGAGCAGCACCGCGCGGTTCGCCTCGGTCACGCGGTCACGGATGCGGAGCGCGAGCTGGAGCTGCGCCTCGAGGTCCGCCTGCGCGACATCGCCGAGCCGCGGGTCCTTCAGGATGCGGAACGGCTGCGTCTGCGACTTGCCATCGACCGTGAGCCGCACGTGATACTCGCCTGGAACTGCGCGCGGGCCCTGCCGTCCCGCGGCCCAGAAGATCAGCTTGGGAAAGGTGTCCGCGCCGGCGTAGCGCAGGTCCCAGGTGAAGCGCTGGAGGCCCGCCTTGAACGAGGGCTTCTGCTCGCGGCCGCGCCGGAAATCCTCCTCTTCCTCCTCCTGCCCCGCGCGCTTCACGGTGTCGGCGGGCGTGCCGGTGAACGCGCGCACCACGTTGCCGCGCGCGTCCAGGAACTCGAGCGTGACCTTCTTCGCGGGCTGCTTCAGCCAGTAGTGGATGACGACGTCGTCCACCCTGCGCACGGCGTCCACCGGCCGGTACAGGTGCACCGCCGCCTGCGCGACCTGCGGCGTCAGCTGCCGGAGCGGCGAGATGTCCTCGAGCACCCAGGCGGAGCGGCCGTGCGTGCCGATGACCAGATCCTTCTCCTCCACGACCAGGTCGTGCACGGCCACATCCGGCAGCTCGAGCCGGAGCGGCTGCCAGCGGGCGCCGTCGTCGAAGGAGACGTACACGCCGTGCTCCGTGCCCGCGTACAGCAAGCCCGCGCGTTTCGGGTCCTCGCGTACCGCGTGCACGTAATCCCGCTCGCCGATGCCGCTCACGACGCCCGTCCAGGTCCGGCCGTAGTCCTCGGTCCGGTAGATGTAGGGAGCGCGGTCGTCCAGCCGGTATCGCTTCGCGGCCACGTACGCCTTGCTCGGCGCGTGCGGCGAGGCCTCGATCAGGCTGATGCGGCTGAATTCGGGCAGGTCGGGCGGCGTGACGTTGTTCCAGCTCTTGCCGCCATCGCGCGTGACGTGCACGAGCCCGTCGTCCGAACCGACCCAGATGGTGTTCGCGTCGAAGCGCGAGGGTGCGATCGTGAAGATCGTGGCGTACGTCTCGACTCCGGTCTGGTCGCGCGTGATCGGCCCGCCCGACGGTCCCATGGTCTCGGGGGCGTGCCGGGTCAGGTCCGAGCTGATCCGCTGCCAGCTCTGGCCCTCGTTCGTGCTGCGCCACAGGTGCTGCGAGCCGACGTAGAGCACGTCGGGATGGACGTGCGAGAACACGATCGGGAACGTCCACTGGAACCGCTCGGCGATGTCGCCGGACGAGTGGCCCATCGGGTTCTCCGGCCACACGTTGATGTTGCGGGACTGGCCGGTCGCGTGGTCGTAGCGCGTCAGGTGGCCGCCGTAGCTGCCCGCGTAGAAGACGTCGGGATCCTCCGGGTCGGGCGCGATGTAGCCGCTCTCGCCGCCGCCCACCGAGTAGAAGTAGTCGCCGGGTCCCTGGCGCCGCGCCGCTGCCAGGTGCCCCCACCCCTTCCATGGCACGCACGCGGTGCTGTTGTCCTGCTGTGCGCCGCAGACGTGGTAGGGAAGGTGCTTCGTCGTGATGACGTGGTAGAGCTGCGCAGTCGGGTAATTCTGCGCGGTCCACGACTCGCCGCCGTTCACGCTCACGTTCGCGCCGCCGTCGTTGCTCTCGATCATGCGCTTCGGGTTCGCCGCATCGATCCACAGGTCGTGGTTGTCGCCGTGCGGCACGCGGATCGACTTGTACGTCTTGCCGCCGTCCGTCGAGCGGTAGAAGCCGGTGTTCAGGACGTAGACCGTCTCCGTCTCCTTCGGATCCGCGTAGATGCGCGTGTAGTAGAACGCGCGCTGCCGCAGCCGGCGGTCGGC
>JACQPS010000075.1 GCA_016207445.1 Gemmatimonadota bacterium
GTCCGCCTGCTCGACTTCCACGCGCCATCCCCGCCGGCCGGGCGGCGCGCGGCCGGCCAGGGTCTCACCGCCCATGACGAGCAATGCGCGGTCGACCTGTCGAGCGCGCAGCGCCCGCAGCGCTTCATCGAGCGCGTAGCCTTTGCCGATGCCGCCGAAATCCAGACACATCCCGGGCCTGGCCAGTCGCACGGACCGCGCCCGCGGGTCCAGCTGCACATCTTGCCGGCCCACGCGCTGGAGCGCGCTCCGCAGCGCGGCGGCTTCCGGGAGCCGGCCGGTCCGTCGCGCCGTGCGCCAGAGCGCGGCCACGGGCTGCACGGTGACATCGAACGCGCCATCCGTCTCGCGTGCGAGCCCGAGGGCGCGGCGCAGCGCGAAGGCGAGATCGCCGCTCACCGCGACCGCCGGACCGCCCGCGCGCGCACACAGCCGCCGCACCTCGCTGTCCGGCTGGTAGTCGCTCAGCACCTGCTCCAGCGCTGCGATGCGCGCGAAGGCCGCGCGCGCCGCCCGCTGCGCGGCCGAGTCGCTGGGCGCGTACAGCACGACGCGCGTTGACACGCCCATGTGCAGCTCGGCATATTCGAAGCGCCGGAGCTCCGCCCCCGCCCCGCACCCGGTTGTCAGCGTGACCAGCCCGATCGAGCACAGTGCGCGAGCGCTCGCGCTCCTGGCCTGCCTGGTCGCGCCCGTGCGCGCGCAGGAACCGCTCGCCTTCGAGCCGTACGTCGAAGCCGTCCAGGGCACACTGGTCACGTTCCGCATGATCCCCGTGCGCGGGCAGAGCCCGTTCTGGATGAGCGAGACAGAGGTAACGTGGGACCTCTTCGACGTGTTTGTCTACGGCCTCGACCAGAACGCGAGCGCACCGCCGGGCGCCGATGCCGTCTCGCGCCCGAGCAAACCCTACCTGCTGCCGGGCGCCGACTTCGGACATGCCGGTCATCCGGCGCTCGCCATGAGCTTTCACGCGGCCGAGACCTTCGCGCGCTGGCTGTCGGCCAAGACGGGCAAGCGCTATCGTCTGCCCACGGAGGCCGAGTGGCGCCACGCCTGCCGGCTCGGCGAGACGCGCGCCCCGCTCACCGCGCGGGCGTGGTACGCGGACAACTCGGGCGCGCGCACGCAGCGCGTCGCGACCCGCGCGCCCGATGCGCTCGGGCTGTACGATGTGCTCGGCAATGTGGCCGAATGGGTGCGCGGCGACGACGGCTCGCCCGCGCTCATGGGCGGCGCCTTCAACGACGTCGCCAGGAATGTCCACTGCGCGGCGCTGCGCCGGCCGAGCGACGCGTGGAACATGTCGGACCCGCAGCTGCCCAAGAGCCGCTGGTGGCTGGCCGACGCACCCTTCGTCGGGCTGCGCCTCGTACGCGAGCCGGACGGATCTCCCTGATGGCTCCTTCTCGGCAGGATACCCCATGACTGCTCGCACCGATTCCCCGCCCGCGCTCTCCCGGCGCGATTTCCTGAAGACGTCCGCCGCCGCGACCCTCGGCCTGTCCGCCGCGCTGCATGCCTCCGCCGAGTACGCGTACGCGGATGGCGGCGACACCATGCGCGTCGGCCTGATCGGCTGCGGCGGCCGCGGTACCGGCGCGGCGGCGGACGTTATTGCCGCGGCGGAAGGCACCGAGATCGTGGCCATGGGCGACCTGTTCGCGGACCGGCTCGAGAAGAGCCGCGCGCAGCTCGCCGAGAAGATCGGCGCGCGCCTGAGGGCGGACGCGGACCACGCGTTCACCGGCTTCGAGGCGTATCGACGGGTGCTCGAGAGCGACCTCGATCTCGTGATTCTCGCCACGCCGCCCGCGTTCCGTCCCGTTCACCTGCGCGCCGCCATCGCAGCGGGCCATCACGTATTCATGGAGAAGCCGGTCGCCGTGGATCCGGTCGGCGTTCGCCGGGTCATCGAGGCCGCGGACCTCGCGCAGCAGCGTGGCCTCGCGATCGTCGCCGGCACGCAGCGGCGGCACGACCCCAAGCACGTCGAGACGATGCGCCGCCTGCATGACGGCGCCATCGGCGAGATCCTGGCCGGCCAGGTCTACTGGAACCAGGGCGGGCTCTGGCACTTCGAGCGGAAGCCCGGCATCTCGGATGTGGAGTGGCAGATCCGCAACTGGCTCTACTTCACCTGGCTGTCCGGCGATCACATCGTCGAACAGCACGTGCACAACCTCGATGTGGCGAACTGGGCGCTGCGCGCGCACCCCGTGAGGGCCACGGGCGTGGGCGGACGCCAGGTGCGGGTGGACCCGTCCTTCGGCCACATCTACGACCACTTCGCGGTCGAGCTCGAGTACCCGAATGGCGCGCGCGTGCTCAGCATGTGCCGCCAGCAGGATGGCACGGCCGGCTATATCGGCGAGCATTTCACCGGCACACGCGGCACCTCGGATGGAAAGTCCTGGATCCGCGCGAAAGGCGAGTGGCGCTGGCAGGCGCCGGGCGAAGAGGTGAACCCGTACGTGCAGGAGCATCGCGACCTGATCGCGAGCCTGCGCGCGGGCAAGCCGCTCAACGAAGGGCGGCAGATCGCCGAAAGCACGCTCACCGCGATCATGGCGCGCGAGGCCGCCTACACGGGTCAGGTCATCACGTGGGACGAGATCCTGGCGGCGGACCTCGACCTCACACCGCCTGTGCTCGCGTTCGGTCCGCTGCCGGTGGCGCCCGTGGCCCAGCCGGGCTTGACGAGGTTGTCGCGCCCGCCCTTCGACCACGCCTGGCCCGCCAAGGCGGCCACGCAGAGCTAGGCGCAGCAGACAATTCACGCGGCGCAACCCACGGCCCATGCAGCGACGAACCTTCCTCCGCACGGGATTCGCGGCCGGCCTGGCGTTCGCCGTGCCGGCGTCGCCGCCGCGCAAATTCAAGCTGAGCTACGCACCGCATTTCGGCATGTTCCGCGAGCACGCGGGCGAAGACCTGATCGCGCAGCTGCGCTTCATGGCGGAGCAGGGCTTCACCGCCTTCGAGGACAACGGCATGCGCGGCCGGCCGGTCGAAGTGCAGGAGCGCATCGGCAGCGAGCTGGCGCGGCTCGGCATGCGGTTGGGCGTCTTCGTCGCACACGAGATCGACTGGCGCGAGCCCACGCTGACGAGCGGCGATGCCGCCCCCCGGCAGAAATTCCTGGACGAGATCCGAGGCTCCATCGAGGTCGCGCGCCGCGTGCACGCGAAATGGATGACGGTCGTGCCCGGCCACGTGCACCCGCGCCTCGAGCCGAGCTATCAAACGGCTCACGTCATCGAGACGCTCCGGCGCGCCGCCGAGATCCTCGAGCCGCACGGCCTGGTCATGGTGCTCGAGCCGCTCAACACGCTGCGCGATCACCCGGGCATGTTTCTCACCCGGATCCCGCAGGCGTTCCTGATCTGCAAGGCCGTGGGCAGCCCGTCCTGCAAGATCCTGTTCGACGTTTACCATCAGCAGATCACGGAGGGGAATCTCATGCCCAACCTGGACGCGGCCTGGGACGAGATCGCGTACATCCAGGTTGGCGACAACCCGGGCCGCAAGGAGCCGACGACGGGCGAGATCAACTACCGCAACGTCTTCAGGCACCTGCACCGCAAAGGCTACACGGGCATTGTCGGGATGGAGCACGGCAACTCGAGGCCGGGACGGGCAGGCGAGCAGGCCGTGATCGACGCGTACATCGCGGTGGATTCGTTCGATGGGACCGGCTAACTGCAATAGACGCTTCAGCCGCCGGTGATCGTGAGTCGAACCGGCCCCGCGCGCAGCGGCTCCGGCTCGTCCGTCGGCAGCTCACCCCGAATCGTGTATTCGCCCGGGCCGACCCGCTCGCCCTGGTTGGTCCGCTGATCCCAAACATCCGCGAGCTCGAGCGCCTCGCCCGGCGCGAGCGTGCGGAGCTGGAGGATGGCGGGGATCATCTCTCCCTCGAGGCGTCGCCAGACGACGACGCCGTCCTTGCGCGCCACCAGAAAATCGAACGCGATCTCGCGGCCGAGCAGTCCCAGGTCCAGCCGTTTCGGGCCCACGTTCCGGACCCGCAGCGTAATGCGCACCGGCTCACCCACCTGGACGCGCGTGGGCGCGGACAGCACGACCTGGAGCGAGTCGCCGTACGAGGTCACGGCGGAGTCCGGGATCGTCGCGGAATCGGCGGCGACGGCGTCGCCTCCCGACTGCGTGCCTGGCGCCGGCGGCCGGCAATCCCCGGCCACGCTCGCCAGGCCGGAGAGCAGAACGAGAACCACACGTGTGTGCATGGCTCGAAAAGGCAGCGCTCCAGGCCGGGCAGGGCCCGGCCTGGAGCGCAGACTGCCGCCATCGCGTGGCGAAGCGCGCGGCTAGAACGTGGCCAGCGCCCCCAGCTCGCGCTCGATATTCGCGACCGGGCTGTAGACGAACGTGTCACCCGAGCTGGTTCCGCCCCAGAGAATGCCGTACAGCGTCACGTTCGAGGTCCCGGCGAACACCGGCGAGCCGCTGTCGCCGGAGCCTACGCCGGCGTCGACCCAGTCCTGGCAGAGCTGCACGATATTGGAGCCGGAAACTCCCGTATTCACGCAGCTCCTGGTGATCGTGCCCTGGGTCCAGCCCGTGGTGCGGCCGACCTTGTTCACGACCGCGCCCACCGTGCCGTTCCCCGACAGCTCCGCCGCGATATTGAATGTGCCATCGATCGTGAGCGAGCCGGTATTCGGAGCGGTCCCCGCCTGCGCGATCCCGCCCAGGTCGAAGCTCACGCTCGCATCATACGCGGCGCGCGAGCTGTCACTGTAGCGGCACTTCTTCCCGCGCGGGCACGCACCGCCCCGGAAGTAGACCGGGTCATCGACTTCCGTGCCGATGAACTCGTCCGCGGTCTGGTTCAGCGGCTGGTAGTAGAGCGTCCCCTCGGTGCCACCTTGCCGCTCCGTGCAGTGCGAGTTCGTGATGAAGGAGTTCCCCGCCGAATGCGTGGCGTTGAACCCGAGCGTGCACAGGTACTGGCTGAAGCGGATCTGGAGCCCGCCCACGGTCGGGCGCACCTTGTCCCGCAGCGTGACCATGAGCCGTATCGGCTCCACCACCTCGATCCGCACGGCCTCCCGCGGGATCCGGCTGCGTGCCAGCACGCCTTCCACGCTCCCGACTGCGCCGCGGCTCTCGACGCCGATGGTCACGCGGTTCCTGGCCTCATCCAGGTCGGTGAAGACCGCGCCGGGCAGCGACAGCACCTCGGGAAACGCGCGCGTGTGCCAGCCGTGCAGCTGCCGGTACGTGAACTTGCCCTGCCGGACCTGCACGGCCGCGCCGCGGCCCTGCTGCAGCACGGCCGGAGCGAGCACGCGCTGCGCTCGCCCTGCCTGCGCCAGATCCGTCAGGTACACCGTCGGCCGGCCCTGCTCGTCCAGGAAGTAGCCGCCGAAGCCGGGAATCAGGCGCGAGAACACGGCGGCGTCGGTCGGCCCGCCCTGAGGACCGGGCACGAGCGCGGCCTCCTCCGGACTCTCCGCCGGCGCGACCGGCTCCGGCGTGTCCTGGCAGGCGGCCAGCAGGCCGACGAACGCGAAGACCAGGAGACGCACTGCGATGACCCGGTTCATGCGGACCTCCCCTCAGGGAGTAGAGATGGAAGAATAACGAGGAATGCCGGCCCTGCGGCGACGAGCCGGCGCCCGCGTTTCGATGGCAACCTAAGTAAAACCCTCCCCCGGTCCGGCGCAATACCCCTCCGCCGCACCCCTGGACGGCCCGCCCCGGCGGGTTGATCGAATGTGCGCATCTGGCTATCTTTTGAGGCTGGACATCGATGCCGCCGCGACGCCGTCGCGACGGCGTCTTCGTTGACTCAGTTTCGACGTTCGAGGAGAGTGCCCGTATGGCGATGCCCGCTACCCAGATCCGCCGCGGCAATGTGATCGTCTTCAATGGCGATCCGTGCCGGGTGGTCGATTTTCGCCACCACACGCCCGGAAACCTGCGGGCCATGGTGCAGACCAAGATGCGGAACCTCCGCACGGGCAGCACCTTCGAGCATCGATTCCGCGCCTCGGACACGGTGGAGAAGGCGTCGCTCGCCACACACGAGCTCCAGTACCTGTACACGGGCGGCCACCACCACCACTTCATGAACACCGAGAGTTACGAGATGCTGGAGCTGGACGAGGAGACGCTCGGCGACTCCGCCCAGTGGCTCACGCCCAACATGGTCCTGCTCGCCGAGTTCTACGAGGGCCGGCCGATCGGCATCGAGCTGCCGGCCGCGCTCGAGTTCAAGGTGGTGGAGACCGAGCCCGTGCTGCGGGGCGCCACCCAGTCCGCGGGCACCAAGCCGGCCAGGCTCGAGAACGGCGCCAGCATCCAGGTTCCGGGCTTCATCAGCGAGGGGGATGTGGTGAAGGTGGACCCGCGCGAAGGCAAGTACCTGGCGCGCGCCTGAGCCCGGGCCCGCTCCTTCGGTCGGCTCGCGCCGGACTCGCGGCGCGGGCCGGTGCTTTTTAGCTTGCAGCCGTGCTCGAGCGCTTCTTCCGCCGCCTCGCCGGGCCGGCCGCGCCTCGCTCCGTCGCCGACAATGAGACCTTCGTGCGGCTCATGCAGATCGCGCGTGACGACGCCGAGGTCCGCGACCACCTGCTGCGCATCCTCCGCCTCGACCCCACGAGTCGGCGCGGCGCGCTCAACCAGTACATCCAGAGCATGCAGCTTCACGGCGCGCCCGCCGACTTCGTCGAGGCGTTCACCTACCTGAAAGACGACGCCGTGGCCGAGACCGCCCGCGCGCTCCTCGAATCCGGCGGCTGATGCGCTTCCGCCGCTCCGATGCGTGCGCCGTCATTCCTGGCGAGCCCGACGCCAGGGGGCGGCGGGCCCTGCCTGACCCACAGGCGCGTCGCGCCATTACGCTGGTCGCGGCCGTCTTTCTCGGGGCCGCCGCCTTCGTCTGGCTCTCGCTGAGCCGGCCCGAGCCGGCCACCTTCGCGCCCACACCGCCCGTCCCCGCAGAGGTGGGTGAGCGGCTCGTCGGACCTATCATCTATACGATCGATGCCGCGGCAGCGGATCGCTGGCACTTCTTCGACTTCTCGCGCGGCGCGGCCGTGGAGCCCGGCCCGCTCGATTGGGACCTGGCTTTCCGCCGTTTCCACATCATCGCGAACGGAGGCGAAGGGTTCGCGGGGAACGCCGGCATCGCTGCGCTGGACGGCGTCGCCTTCGATTCGGTGCGGGTCGTACCCGAGAGCGGCTACGCGACCACCGTCGCGGGCCGGGACTCGATCAACGCGGCCATCGACCGCTGGTACGACTACAGCTTCACCACCCACCTGCTCACGCCGAAGCCGCGGCTGTACGCGGTGCGCACCGCCGACGGCCGGTTCGCCAAGCTCGAGCTCCTCTCCTACTACTGCCCCGGCGCGCGGCCGGGGTGCGTGACGTTCCGGTACGTGTACCAGGGGGACGGCAGCCGGCGCGTGCGCTAGCATTCGGCTTCGGATTCGTTGCCGTAGTGGCTCGCGGCGGATGCGGCTACCCGCGCGGCCGCATCAACTCCCTGAACGCCGGGAATGCTCGCAGGGAATCCGCTCCCCACTGGTAGTGCAGGTAATTGAACGCATATCCCTTTGCCAGCGCCTGCCTGAGCAAGCGCACGGCCTCCTCACGCTGGCCGAGCTCGCCGGCAACGATGCCGAGCCAGCAGAGCCGGTCGGCCTGGCAGGCTTCGGGCCGGGTGACTGCGGTGTATAGCAGGCAGGCCTCATCCGATGCGGGCAAGTTTTCGAGGGTGCGGAAGAGCTCCTCGGCTCGAGCACGGTTTCCCTGCCGTGCTGCGATCACAGCGAGCTGTCCGAGCGCAAAAGTCCTTCGGAATAACGGTGCGGGCGGACGGCACGATCTACGTCGCGTGGACCGACGGCCGGGACCCGGACCTCGACATCTACTTCGCGCGCAGCACCGACTTCTGAGGCTTAGCCCGCGCCATTGCAGCCGCGTGTGGGCGAACGGGCCGGCGGATGGTCCGCGGCTCAGGGAGTGACGAATGCCAGCCCATGCCCTGAGTCCCTCGCATCAGCTCGAGGATCGCCGCTCCCGTCCGGCTCGTTGATCCAGCCGAGCAAGGGCGCCTCTCCGCACCCTCCGCGGCTCAGCGTGACCGGACCGCCACCACCCGCCTCGGGGTAGAAAGAGCGCGGTGGGGCCCGGCTTGACCTGCCCACGCAGCTTCCCGACTTTTCCTGGTTATGCCCGGTGAATTCCTGGTTGTGCGCGGCGCGCGCGAGCACAACCTGAAGAACATCGAC
>JACQPS010000088.1 GCA_016207445.1 Gemmatimonadota bacterium
ACCGACCCGCATCACCACGCGCGCTGCCTCTCGTGCGGCACCGTGCGGGACATCCCCGGCCGCCTGGACAGTCGGGAGTTCCAGCGCCTTGGCACGGTCCCCGGTTTTGCGGTCGAGACATACCATCTGGAGCTGGTTGGATATTGCGAGCGCTGCCGGCCGTAGCGCCGGTCGCGGGAGACGACGAGGGCCGCGGATCGTTCCGCGGCTTTTCTTTTTTCCGGAAGTCTCGGGGGTCAGGGTTCAGGGGTCAGGGATCAGCGTGGCGCACCCAAGCTGAAGCTGGCCCTAATCCCGACCCCTGGCGCCTGATCCTGACCCCAGGCCCCTGATCCCGGACCCCTGACCCCTGGCCGCTGATCCCTGACCCCTGGCCATGCCTTACCCCACCACCACATCCTCAGTCGCATACCGCAGCCGCACCACCCTGCGCTCCGCCGCAACCGCCATAGAAGCGACGAGCGTCAAGGGCCCGACGCGGCCCACGAACATGAGCATCGCCAGGATCACCCTGCCCGCGGCGCTCAGGTCCGGCGTAATCCCCATCGAGAGGCCGACCGTGTTGAAGGCGCTGGCCGCCTCGAAGGCGAGCTGGAGGAAACGCCCCTGCGCCTGGCTGTGCGGCAGCGATCCGACCTCGGTGATCTGGAGGATCAGCAGCGCTGCATTCACCAGCACCAGGACGAAGACGGCGAGCCCGATGGCGCGCTGAATCGTGCCTTCCGGGATGGTCCGGCGGAACGCGCTGGTCGCGACGCGGCCGCGCAGCCGCGCCAGGGCGAGCGCGACCAGCAGCGCGACCGTCGTGGTCTTGAGCCCGCCCGCAGTCGAGCCGGGCGAGCCGCCGATGATCATCAGGATCATCGTGAGCAGGAGCGAGGCATTCGTGAGCTCCGCGTAACCGACCGTATTGAATCCCGCGGTTCGCGGCGTGATGCTCAGGAACAGGGCGTGCACGGGCCGCAGCGCCGCTGGAAAAGCCGCCAGCGTGTTGGTCCACTCCAGGGCAGCGAAGAGCAGAGCGCCGCCAGCCACCAGGATCAGCGTGGCGACGAGGACGAGCCGCGTGTGCAGCGACACGCGGACGCCGCCGCGCCCCCAGCGCCAGAGGTGTAGCTCCTCCAGCACGAGAAACCCGAGCCCGCCCAGCACGATCAATCCCATCATGATGACCAGCCCGAGCGCATCGCCCGACACGCGCACCAGGCTCTCGCTGAAGACGCTGAAGCCGGCGTTGCAGAACGCGCTGATCGCATGGAAGAGGGCGGGCCAGAGCGCGTCCAGCGCACTGAAGCGGGGCGTCCAGGCCAGCCAGAGCAGGAAGGCGCCGACGAGCTCGATGGCCAGCGTGTAGCCGATGATCCCGCGGATGAGCTGCCCTGCCTTGATGTGCGGCAGGGCCGCGCTCGCCCCCACGACCGCCTCCGCGCGCAGCGTGAGAGGCCGGCCCAGCATCAGGATGACCAGGGTCGTCAGGGTCAGGATGCCGAGGCCGCCCAGCTGGATGAGAAGCAGCAGGACCGCCTGGCCGAGCGGCGTGAAATACGTGGCCGTGTCCACGACGACGAGGCCGGTGACGCAGACGGCGCTCGTGGCGGTGAAGAGCGCGTCCACGAACGAGAGCCGCTCGCCCGTATACAGCCCCGGCAGCGCCAGCAGCAGGGTCGTGCCGAACGTGACGAGGACGAGGAAGCTGGCGACCAGGAGCTGAGCGGCGGTGAGACGGCGCCAGATCGAGAGGGAGCGGGCGGCCTCTCGCTCCAGCGCCTCCAGGATTTCACCCGGAGAGGGCATCGAGACCGAGGAACGCGCGGATCTGCTGCTCCAGGGAAGCGATGTCCGCGCCCGTGTTCTTGCACGGGCCCTCGGGAAGCGAGAGCGTGGTCCCGAGCACGGGCAGCTTGCCGGCGACGTCGTGCACCCCGCTCACCAGGTCGCGCTCGCAGGCCACGGCCACCACCGCGCGTGGGCGCGTGCGCGCGATCATCTCCCGCGCGTAGCGCCCGCGCGACGCCACGAAGAGCGGCACCCCGTAGCGGCCGGACAGCTCCATCGCTCGCTGCATGCTGTCCTTGTCCAGACAGCGCGGCAGCAGGACCAAGAGCTGGTCCGGACGGACGCCGGGCCGTGCGCGCGCCGCCGCGAGGCGGTTGTAGACGCGCAGCGCCGCATTGCCCGCGCGGTCCCGCGAGATGCCGAACCAGCGGCAGGAGGCCTCCACCAGGGGAAGCGCCCGGGCGAGCAGCCCGCGCTCCGCCAGACGCGCGGGCAGACGGTTCCGCGCCGTGGCCAACGAGAGTCCGAGCGCGCCCATCCACACACCGATCATGAGCACGGAGCTGCCCAGGACGCTGCCCAATACTGCCGGCAGCGGCGCCCAGAACTGGCCGAGCCGCGGCGAGGTGAGCCAGAGCAGCATCCCCACGGCAACTGCGATGGCGCCGAACCAGGCGCCCAACAGCAGGAAAAACAGACGCGGCGATTCCTGATAGATGCCCTCATTCGGGAGCGGTTCGCCGTCCCAGTCGTCCCACTCGTGGCCCAGTCGGCGATCCGACCGGAGCTGCAGGATCTGCGGGCCCGTAGGCTCGCATCCCACATGGGGATCGGGCGCGTGCGCCGCCACCGTCTCGTGCGACATGCCCGGCAGGATACCCTCCCCCCCGCAGAGCGTCAAGCGACTGCCCTCGAGGAAGTCGGGCGGTGCGGCGTGTCCGCCTCCCGGGCAACCGAGCGACCGCCCCCTGCTCCGGCTGTCGTGCGGATGCGCCCGAGCAGTGCAACCGAGCATTTTTGCGTGGACAGTTTGCCCGATTTCGCGGGTATTTCGTGGCGGCGTGCGCAGCGAGCCGGCCGGCCGTGCAACAAGCCGTTGACACCGCGGGTACTCCTCTGCTAGGCTGGGCGGACCTTCCAACTGGCCAGGAAACCTCGGCCTGGGGACCCCCTCTGATTCAGGACGGAGCAACGATGCCGACACGGACCCGGGAAAAGGTCGCGCTGGACGAGCGGCGCAAGTCCACTACCACGGAGCTGGTGCCGCGGCACCGCGTGAGGCCGCAGCCGACCGGCGTACGCGTCCCGCGCACGACCGGCGCCACCAGGAAGGACCTGCTGGAGCTGATGAAGACAGAGAGCGTACGCTTCCTGCGGCTGCAGTTCACGGACATCACCGGCGCGATCAAGAACGTGGAGGTCCCCGAGAGCCAGTTCGACAAGGCGCTGGCCGGCGACATCATGTTCGACGGCTCGTCGATCGAGGGGTTCGTGCGCATCGAGGAATCCGACATGATCCTCAGGCCGGACACGAGCACGTTCGCAATCTTCCCGTGGGGCGATCAGGACAATCGGGTGGCCCGGCTCATCTGCGACGTGTACACGTCCGACGAGAAGACGTTCGAGGGGGATCCGCGCCGGGTACTGAAGCGGCAGATCGACGCGGCCGCGGCCATGGGCTATCAGATGATGGCCGGCGTGGAAGCGGAGTTCTTTCTCTTTCACCGCTCCCCGGACGGCACGCCCACGCGCCTCACGCACGATGCCGGCGGTTACTTCGACCTGATGCCGGTGGACCTGGGCGAGATCGCGCGCCGCGATATCGTGAACGTGCTGGAGATGATGCATTTCGAGGTGGAGGCCGGACACCACGAGGTGGCCCCCGGACAGCACGAGATCGATTTCGGCTACGAGGATGCGCTGACCACCGCGGACCAGCTCGCGACCTTCAAGTTCGTGGTCCGCAATGTGGCCATGCAGCACGGGCTGCACGCCACGTTCATGCCCAAGCCGATCTTCGGGCAGAACGGCTCGGGCATGCACACGCACCAGTCGCTTTTCCGTGACGGCCAGAACGCGTTCTTCGAGCCGAACGCCCCCGACCAGATCTCGAAGGTCATGCGCTGGTACGTGGGCGGGCTGCTCTCCCACGCGCGCAGCTTCTGCGCGGTGACGAACCCCCTGGTGAACAGCTACAAGCGTCTGGTGCCGGGCTACGAGGCGCCCGTGAACGTCGCCTGGTCGCACCAGAACCGTTCCCCGCTGATCCGCATTCCGGCGCGGCGCGGCAAGGGCACGCGACTCGAGCTGCGCATGCCCGACCCCGCCGCGAACCCCTACCTCGCCCTCGCGGTCCAGCTGGCCGCCGGACTGGATGGGATCAGGAACCGGATCGTGCCGCCCGAGCCAGTAGACAAGAACATCTTCACCCTGTCGGTGCGCGACCGGCGCAAGTACAAGATCCAGGAGCTGCCCCGGGATCTGGGCGAGGCGCTCGATCTGCTGAAGCGGAGCCGGCTCTTGCGGGACGTGCTCGGCGAGCACGTGTTCGAGCATCTGGTCGCGGCAGGGGAGCAGGAGTGGCACGAATACATCGCCCAGGTGCACGACTGGGAGATCGAGCGGTACCTGGCGGTGCACTGACCCGCAAGGTCTACGCTGCCGGCGGAGTCCTCGGAAAGCTCAGGAGGACGCGCGTGCCCCGTTCGCTCGGCAGCCGCTCTACCTGGCCGCCCAGCTCGCCGCGCACCAGGGCCTCGACGATCGAGCGTCCGCTGCCGAGCACGCCGCTGCGTTCGCCGGGTTGGCTGCCGATGCCGTCGTCGCTCACCTCGATCCGCATCTCCTCCCGCTCCTCCGCGAGGTGGATACGCACGCAGCCCGGGCGGTTGTCCGGGAAGGCGTGGCGCAACGAGTTGCTGATCAGCTCATTGAGCGCGAGCGCAAGGGCGAAGCCCTGCCGCTCGTCCAGCCCGGGGACGCTGCCCGTGATCTCGAGCTCGACGCGTTCGTCCAGACCCATGCTGTTGCGGAGCCGCTGCGCCATTTTTTCGGCGATCTCGCGCAGGGGCACCGTGCGGTAGTTCATGCGCCGGAGCGCTTCCAGCACCATCAGGAACGAGCGCAGCCGGCTCTCGAGACTGGCCAGCGCCTCACCGACCGGGCGCGGCGGCCGCCGGTTCCGCTCCATGTTGACCAGCCCCATGATCACCGAGAGGTTGTTGCGCACGCGGTGGTCGAGCTCGCGCAACAGGTGCGACCGTTCCTCGGCATCGCGACGAGCCTGGTCGTACAGCGTGTAGTTCTGATCGGCGAGCGCGGAGAGCTGGCGGTTGGCGTCCTGGAGGGCACGCTCGGCGCGGTGCACGCGCAGACGCGACTCGATGCGCGCGGTCAGCTCGGCGGCATGAAACGGCTTGGCCACGTAGTCGTCCGCACCCGCCTCGAAGGTGCGCACCACGTCGTCGGGCGCCGTGCGCGCGGTCACCATGACCACCGGCAGCAGCGGGTCGTACTTTTCTTTGATCTCGCGGCAGATCGACCAGCCGTCGCGACCGGGCAGCATGGCGTCGAGCAACACCAGGTCCACGGCGTCGAGCCACTGGAAGGCGTCTTCGCCGCGCGCCACTGCGATCACGCCGAAGCCGCGCGCCTGGAGCAGGTCGGCAAACATCTGCAGCGCCATGGGCTCGTCGTCTACCACCAGGATGGTCGCAGTGGTAGGCGGCCGCTCGCCTGCGGCGGCGTTACCGGGCGAACTGGGGTCGACGGCGTCGAGCGTCTTAATCTGCATGAAATCGGGGTCGGTGCGGACGCACGAGGCCGCCGACCGCGCGGCGTCGGGCGCTCCGCTTCCGCCGCTACTCCTTCTGGAGCAGAGGCGCGGCCAGCAGGATCTTTCGGGCCAGCTCCACCATGGGCGTGTTCTTGTCCTGGCTCGTCTTCTGGAGGAAGCGATACGCCTCGCGCTCGGATAGGCCCCGGCTATCCATCAGCAACCCCTTGGCCCGCTCGATCAGCTTGCGCTCCTCGAGCTTGAGCTCGAGCAAGTCGCGCTGACGTTTAGCATCCAGCCACTCCTCGAAGCGCGCCCGGGTGACGGCGATCGCCGGCGCGAGATCATCCGGGTCGACCGGCTTCACCAGGTAGTGGAAGACGGGCGCGCGAATGGCTTCGTCCACCGTGCGCTCGTCGCTGTAGGCGGAAAGAATAATGATCGGGATCGGGCGCTCCGCCGTCATCTGCGCCGCGGCTTCGGGCCCGGTCATCATGGGCATGCGGATGTCGAGGATCGCCAGGTCCGGCTTGGTCTCGCGCGCCAGTTCCACGGCCTCCTTCCCGTTTGCGGCCGTGGCGACCACGTGGTGGCCCAACTGCTCCAGCTGACTCGTGAGTGCCAGGTTGTGCAGCGCTTCGTCGTCAGCGATCAGGACCCGCAGCGATTCCGCCATCTTTGCATCCTCCGTCCCGCGGACTGCCGGCAGCACGCGCACGCGCAACGCGTCCGCGCCCCAAAAGACGAGCGCCCCGCCCGATCGGCGAGGCGCGTCGTGACCTCGGAACCGCCAAACTGGGGGCGCCGCGGACCGGACGCAAGAGGGTCGCCTCGCGCGCTCACCCCTCCAGCAGCACGTTTGCGATCGCGAGCTCGCGCGTGTGGGCAAGGCTCAGGTGCATGCGCCGCACTCCCAGCCGGCGCGCGTTCTCACTCGCGATCCCCGACAGGTGCAGCCAGGGCTCACCGCTCGGCGCCCGCACGACCTCCACGTCCGTCCACGTCCCGGTCGATCCCGTGCCCAGCGCCTTGTACAGCGCTTCCTTGGCCGCAAAGCGCGCCGCCAGCGACGGCACGGGATCGGCCAGCCGCAGACAATACTGCAGCTCCCCGGCCGTGAAGAGGCGCCGGAGGCCGCGCTCGCCGCGCCGCGCCCGGAAGCGCGCGAAACGCGCCACCGAAACCAGGTCCACACCGACCCCGAGCACCATGGGGCCGGCAATATACGCGGCCAGGGCCCGCGCCGCACGCCAACCTGGTCCCGCTCTTGCACCTCCATGCCGCCGGCACCATACTTTCGCGCTTTCTTCGGTTGGAAAAGCGCGGCAGAAACACGCGATAACGAAGCGAGAATGCAGCCATTCCTGCTCATACTGCTCTTGAGCGCGGTCGCGCCCCCGGCGCCCGGGTCGGCCAACCTGGCGCCCCC
Organism: Gemmatimonadota bacterium; assembly: GCA_016207445.1. Taxonomy (GTDB): domain Bacteria; phylum Gemmatimonadota; class Gemmatimonadetes; order Longimicrobiales; family RSA9; genus JACQPS01. The sequence goes on from JACQPS010000088.1 coordinate 6,981, forward strand.
GGGGCGGCCGGCCAACCTGGCGCCCCCGGTGGCGGCAGCCGCGGTCGCGCCGCCCGTGCATGCGCTGCGCGCTCACCTCGCCGCGTTGCTGCGCACGGGGTGGCGTGGCGCGGAGTGGAGCGTGCTGGTGGTGTCGCTGGACCGGGGGGATACGCTGTTCGCCTACGACGCGCACCGGGCGCTGGCGCCGGCGTCGAACGTGAAACTGTTCACGGCGGCAGCGGCGCTCTACTACCTGGGGCCGGAGTTTCGTTATACCACTTTCCTGCTGACGAACGGCCGGATCGACGAGGGAGTGCTGGCCGGCGACGTGATCGTGTACGGCACGGGGGACCCGACGCTCTCGGACCGGTTCTACGAAAGCAAGGTCAGCGTTTGGGAAATTTTTGCGGACTCGTTGCTCGCCCTCGGCGTGCGGGAGATCCGGGGCGAGGTGGTGGGCGACGCCTCCTACTTTGGCGGCCGATCGACAGGGCTGGGGTGGGAGCAGAGATACCGCAACGCGTGGTACGCGGCGCCGGCGAGCGCACTGTCGTTGAACGAGAACGTGGTCACGCTGCGCATCCGTCCGGCCGCGCAGGCGGGCTGGCGGCCGGAGATCCTGCTGGTGCCGGGGGGCGATGGCATCGCGCTGGTGAACCAGGCGACGACGGTTCCGCGCGGGCGCGCGTGGATCAACGTCGACCGTGCGGCGTACGACGGCCCGATCGTCGTGCGCGGCCGGATCGCGCGCAGCCACCCCGGCCTGTGGCGCGCCGTGCCGGTGGCGGACCCGGCGCGGTTCGCCGCGGCCGTATTGCGGGAAGTCCTGGAAAGGAAGGGGATCCGGGTCGCGGGTGGCGTGCGCTCGGTCGTGCAGCCGGACCAGTCGCCCGTGACAGGGCGGCTCGTGTTCGCGCCCGCGTTCGATGATCGCCGGCCGCTGAGCGTGCTGGCCGTGCACCGTTCGCCGCCGCTGCTGGACATCCTGACGGTCGTGAACCAGAAGAGTCACAACTTCTACGCGGAACAGGTCCTGCGCACGATCGGGCGCGTGGCGCTGGATCGGGGCACGGCGGACGGCGGCGCGCACGCCATCCGCCACATGCTGGAACGCGAGACGTCCCTGGATTCGCTGGCGCTCGTGCTCTTGGACGGCTCCGGCCTGTCGCCGCTGAACCGCGCCAGCGCGCGCACGATCATCCATCTGCTCGGCTACATGGCGGCCTCGCCCATGGCCGATGCGTTCTGGACGACGCTGCCGGAGGCCGGTGACCCGCACGGCCTGCGTCGCATGTACCGGACGGCGGCCGAACGGAACCTGCGGGCGAAGACGGGGACGATCGAGCGCGTATCGGCGCTTTCGGGGTACGTGCGCACGGCGGAGGGGGAGCGGCTCGCGTTCAGCATCCTCAGCAACAAGGTGCCGTCCACGTGGAAGGCGAAGCGGGTCGAGGACGCGATCGGCGCGCGGCTGGCGGCGTTTCGCCGTGACGGTCCCGCGCTGAGCCGCGACCTGATCGCGCGCGCGGATCCGCCGCGTCCGGCCGAGCAGAAACCGGCGCGCCACGGGGCCGCCGTGGCGGCGCGGCGGCAGCACGTGATCCGGCGCGGCGACACGCTGGAGGGGATCGCCCAGCGTTACGGCGTCACGTTGAAAGCACTGCGCACGGCCAATCCGGGCTTGAATCCCCGGCGGCTCGTGCCGGGGAAGATCGTGCGGGTGCCGTGAGCAGTCGACGGTGTACAGTCCACAGTTGGCAGCTTCGGATGCCCGGAGACGAACTGTCAACTGTAAACTGTCAGCCGTAAACCGGTTCTAATCCGGCAGCACCCTTCTCGCCTCGACGAAGCCATCTCGCAAGCGGTGCTCGAGCTCGAGCTCACCGGTGAGGTCGTTCACTTCGACGCCGCCGTTCGAGAGCGCGGAATGGACGATATGCGGCCCGCCGAGCGAGATGGCCACGTGCGTGATGCGCTCGGGTCCTTCGGCGAAAAAGAGCAGGTCTCCTGCCCGCGACGCCCCGAAATCCTGTCCCGCATCGATGCGGACGCCGACCCGCGCCTGCTGGTCAGAGTCGCGCGGCAGCGCGAGGCCGTGCATCCAGAAGATGGACTGCACGAAGCCGGAGCAATCGGCGCCCGCGGGAGTGACGCCCCCCCACAAGTATGGTGTTGCGATCCAGCGCCGCGCAGTGCGGGTGAGGCTCTCGCCCATGGGCGGAAAGCGGTCGCGCAGCCGGTCGGCCTCGACCAGCTCGCCGTCACCCAGGCTGCCGCGGCGCCCGTCCGGCAAGCGGTAGCGATTCGGCGTGTCGCGGATGACGCGCGCGCCCCAGGGCAAGCGCGCGAAGGCGCGCTCGGCTTCGTCGACCAGTTCCGCACCGAGTGAAACGACGGGCTCGCCACCCTCCGAGCGCTCCCATGCCTGTGCCCACTCGGCCTCGCCGACCTCCACGTACCCCTGGTGCACCCAGCCAATGTAGCCATCCTCGCCTCGGACGCGCAGCCAGGATTCGCTGCGCGCGAGGAGGTCCAGGCGGTGCCCGAGCACGTACTGGGACAGCTGCGAGGCGCTGGCACGCGGCTCGGCCAGCACGGGCGCCAGCGCGGCACGTACGAGCCCGTAGCGGGCGGGGCCCAGCGCTGGATCCGGAAGCCGAATTACGCGGTCTACGAAGCGGGGCGGGCGCGGCAGCTCGGCGGCGCGAGTGGCGAGCTCATCGAGCGCGCCGCGGTCGGTCGTCTGCCCCACGAGCGCGACGCCGCCGCGCTTCGCCTCGACCCGGACTTCGAAGATCGCCGTGCGCGCGTCCGACGCGCGGGCAGCGCGCATCTGCCCGATCAGCTCTTCCAGCAGCTTGACCGTTCGCGAACCCTCAGCAGGCATGGCACGGCTCCGCTCCGTCGCGGTTCGACTCCATGATCCAGCGCGGTCAGGCGCGCAGCACGGCCGATGCCAGACGCTGCAGGCGCGCGAGGTAGAGCGAACGCGGCGTGTGCAGAATGAGCGGGTGGAAGCGCCGGCACGGTCGGCAGTCCAGGTCGAAACCGCCGCACCCCGAGGGCAGAACTGCCCGGAGGCGCGTGTTCGGTCGGGCCTCGAGCAGCTCACCACAGCAGGGACAGCGAGCATCGGTTCGCTGCGCGAGCTGCGCCTGGATTGCCCGACGCTGCCGGCCGGTGAACGAGCGCCAGGCGGAACGGCGCGGCCCCGGTCGCATCATGGCAGCTCCTTCTCCAACCATTCCCCGCTGGCTTCCCCAACCATTCCCCGAGGGCGCCTTCGTGCAAGCGGCGTTCCTCTAGGCCGGCGCCGCACCGGTTCCCTCGCGTACCTTGCCGGCCAGCGGTGTGCCGGTGGCGGGCTCGCCGATCCGCGAAGCGCGCGTCGCGGCCACGCGCAGCCGCCGCCGCAGCTCTACGAGTGACATCGTGCGCACCGTCCGCTCGGCGCTCTCCAGTGTTTGCCACCGCACCTCCGGCAGGGGCAGCTCAACGGACGCGTCGGCCGCCGGACGAAAGATCAGGACCCAGCGGCCGTGGTGACGCGGCGTCGCCTCCTCCCGGGCGGTTGCGACCCAGGCGCGGCCAGCATCATCGGTGAACTGCTTCGGCATGCTCACGTCTCCTTTGGCTGCGCGCGCGAACAGGTCGGCCAGCGCCGCGGATCGGTCAACCGCCGCATCGGCCCGGCACCCCTTGCGCGCACGGCGGTCCCGCGCCACGCTTGAGCGCGCCACCCTGGAGGTGCGATGCCAGAGTCGCTCGCCGACCGCCTGGAAGAAGGCGTCCAGGAGATCATGCTGTTCCTGCCCCAGCTCGCCGCCGCGCTGGGGATTCTCCTCGCCGGCTACGCCGTCGCCAAGATGGTGGAGCGCGGTACGGACGCGTTGCTGCACCGGATCGGGTTCGACCGCTGGATGCGCGAGGGCGGCGTGACCGAGGCGCTGGAACGCGCCGGCACCCGCCTGGATCCCTCGACCGTCCTGGCCAAGCTCATTTTCTGGACCGTCATGCTGCTGGTGGTGCTGCTCGCGGCCAACGCGATGGGCCTCGTGGTCGTGAGCGCGCTCTTCCGCGAGCTGCTCGGCTACATCCCCAACGTGATCGCCGCGGTCATCGTGCTGGTCCTGGGCATCGTGCTCGGCGAGTTCGTCAAGGACCTGGTCCTCGCCTCGGCGGGCGGGGTGCCGGGCGTGCCCACGCTCGCCCGCGCCGCGAAAGGCGCCGTGATCATCCTGGCCGTGTTCATGGCGCTGGAGCAGCTCCAGATCGCGCAGGACATCGTGCTCGTGGCCTTCATCGCGGTCGTGGGCGCCGCCGCGCTGGCGGCCGGCATCGCTTTCGGGCTGGGCGGCCGCGACATCGCGGCCGAGCTGGCCCGCGAGTGGTACGAGCGCACGCGCCGCCGCGCAGCGCAGGTGGAAGCGTCCGATCCGGACGAGGATTCCGATCCGCGGCCACCCCGGATGACCCCGCCACTGCCGTCGGGGTCGCCGCCGCAGCCCCCCGCGCCACCCGTCGAAAGGGGCGACTGAAACGGCGCATGCCAGAGCATGCGCCGCACCCTGGCAAAGCTTAGCGCTTCCCCGCCGAATCTGGCAACCCGCCCTTGCGGCTCGCCCGGGTGGGCAAGGATTTTTGCCGCCCGATGAACGAGCCGAAAACGTCCGCTGGAACGAGCAGCACGGAAGCCGCGGCCGAGGCGGCGGCGCCGGTCCCCGCGCCCGTGAGCACGGACGCGGGGCTGCTGCTCATGGTGGTGATCTGGGCGGTGAACTTCTCGGTGATCAAGGTCGCGCTCGCCGCGCTGCAGCCGCTCACGGTGAATGCGCTGCGCTTCCCGCTGGCAGCGCTCACGGTGTACCTGATCCTGCGGCGGCGCGCGCTCATCTTCCCCAGCCGCGAGCACGTGGCGCGAGTGCTCGTGCTGGGTCTCCTGGGCAACATCGTGTACCAGTTCCTGTTCATCTACGGCGTCGCCCGCACGCGCGCGGGGAACGCGGCCCTGCTGCTGGCGGGAACTCCGATGCTGACGGCGTTGCTGTCCGCGGCGGTCGGGCACGAGCGCGTGGGGGCACGGGTCTGGCTGGGCGTGCTCGCGACGCTCGCCGGCATGGGCTTCGTGGTGGCCGGCGGCGCCGCGCACCCGGAGCTGGGCGGCGGTTTTCTGGGGAACCTGCTGCTGCTGGGCGCCTCACTAGCCTGGGCGGCGTACACGGTGGGAGCACGAAACCTGGTCGATACGTACGGCCCGGTGCCGGTCACAGCCTGGACGCTCTGGATCGGCGCCGTCGGGCTCCTGCTCGCCGGGTTGCCCACGCTTCCCCGCGTCGACTGGAGCGGCACGCCGCTGCTGGTGTGGGCGGCGGTCGCGTATGCGGGAGCGCTCAGCATCGGCCTGGCCTACCTCCTGTGGTACCGCGGCGTCCACTACATCGGGAGCACGCGCACGGCGATGTACTCCAATCTCGTGCCGGTCGTAGCCCTCGCGGTGGCGTGGCTCTGGTTGGGAGAGGTGCCCACGCTCTGGCAGATCACGGGCGCGGCCGTGATCATCGGCGGCGTCACGCTCGCGCGGCGCACGGAGGCGTGACGGCTGCGGCCGGGCCCCCACGTGCACGCGCACGCGTAGCGGGAGGATGAGTGCGAGGGTACCGCAGGCTCCAGGAGTACGGCCTCACGGCCGGCACGCTCGGCTCGACCGCCGGCCAGACCGTCATGGTGGCGGTGTTGCCGGTGCTGCTGGCCCGTTACGCCCCTTCGGCCGTCTGGATCGGCTTCGCGATCGGTGGGGAAGGCATCATCGCGCTGGTGGTGCCCTACTGGATCGGGTACCTGAGCGATCACCTGCCGCACCGCCTCGCCCGCCGCTTCGGCCGCCGCACTTTCTTCCTGCTCGCGTGCGCGCCGCTCATGGCGCTCTCGGTCGCGGTCGCACCGTTCCTCCGCGGCTACTGGCCGCTGGCCGCGGCGGGTCTCGTCTACTTCGCCGCGCTGCACGGCTACCTCGCGCCGCTCTGGGCCCTCATGGTCGACGCCGTGCCCGACGAGCGGCGCGGGCGCGTGCACGGGGTGCGCGGCGCGCTGCACGCGGCGGGGTTGGGCTACGGCCTGGTCGCCGGCGGACTGCTGTACGCGATCTGGCCGCCGCTGCCGTTCCTGGTGGCGGCGCTGCTGATCGCGGCCACCACCGCGCTGACCGTGGCGGCGGCGCCGCCGAGCAGCCGTAACCGCGAGCTACACGAGGAGCCTGGCCCGGGCGAAGCGATCCGGATCTGGCACGACCTGCGCAACCGGCCGGCGATCCGCTGGTTCCTGATCGCGAACGCGCTCTGGACCGGCGCCGTGGACGGGATCCGGCCCTACGTGTTCCTGTTCGCCGTGGCCGTGCTGGGGATCACGGTGGCGGAGGCATCCCTCGTGCTCACGCTGCTCGTGGCGGGGCTCGGCCTGGGCGCCGTGATCCTCGGGCACCTCGGAGATCGCCACGGCCGCGACCGGCTGCTGGTCGCGGGCGCGGTCGTGACCGGCGTCGCCATGATGTTCGGCCTGGTCGTGCGCACGGTGCCCGCGGCCGTGGCGCTCCTGCTGGGGTCGGGGCTGGGCGCGGCCGCGCTGATCGCACTGCCCTATCCGCTGTTCGCGCGGCTGGTCGGAAGCCGGGCCGTCGGCCGCTACACGGGGCTCTACATCCTGACGGTGGGGTTGGGGCGGATCGTGGCACCGGTGCTGGTCGGCGCGGCCATCGATCTGGGATCGCCGCTCTTTCCGGAGACGAAGGGCTACCCGCTCATGTGGCCGGTGGCAGGAGCGCTGGCGTTGACGGGCGCCGCCGCGCTCGTGCGCGCGATCAGGGCGCCAGCGCCGAGTTGTTGAGGCCGCGCGCGCGCAGCACGAGCCGCGTCTTGCGCTGGTGCAGGCCCAGCTCCAGCCCGACCGGATAGATGTGCGGATTGACCAGGCGCTTGATGCCACCGTGGAAGCGGCTCAGTTCCTCCTGCGCGTACCGGCGCACCTGCTCGAGGGGCGGCGGGTCGTATACGCGCTTGCCGCCGCGGTACACCGGCACCAGCAGCTCCTCGTACGGCGACCCCGAAGGAAAGTGTTTGCGCCGCGTCATGTCCAGCGGGTCCGCCATCACCGCATCCGCCGGCGGCGGATACTCCTCATCGTAGATCATGTCGCCGATGAACTCGCCCCCGGCGAAGTAGCGCCGGACCTGGAGCACCCCCGGCGTTGTGATTTTCGCCGCCTGTTCGGAGACCTTGATGCGGTGCTCCCACTTGCCGCCCCTCGGCCGGACGGCCGTCAGCTTGTAGACCCCGCCCAGCGCAGGATGGTCATAGCCCGTGACCAGGCGGGTGCCCACGCCCCAGACCACGATCTTCGCACCCTGCAGCTTCAGGCTGGTGATCACGTGCTCGTCCAGCTCGTTACTCGCCAGGATCGTGGTGTCGGTGAAGCCGGCGTCGTCGAGAATCTTGCGCGCCTGGATGCTGAGGTACGCGAGGTCGCCCGAATCGAGCCGGATGCCGAGCAGCCGCTGCCCCCGCTCGCGCAGCCAGCGCCCGATCTCGACAGCGTGGCGCACGCCCTGGAGCGTTTCGTAGGTGTCCACCAGAAAAACGCAGTTGTTCGGCATCGACTCCGCGTATGCGCGGAACGCGTCCAGCTCGGTCTCGAACGACATGATCCAGCTGTGCGCCTGCGTGCCGCGTACCGGGATGCCGTACAGCTTCCCCGCCAGGACGTTCGACGTCGCGACGCAGCCGCCCACGTACGCGGCCCGGCTCGCCGAAAGCCCGCCATCGATTCCCTGCGCCCGGCGCAGCCCGAACTCGATCACCGGCTCGCCTTGCGCAGCCATGCAGACCCGGGCGGCCTTCGTCGCGATCAGGCTCTGGAAGTTCAGGATGTTGAGCAGCGCGGTCTCGAGCAGCTGTGCCTGGATGATGGGGCCCCGCACCCGCGCGATCGGCTCCTGTGGAAACACGACCCGCCCCTCCGGAACCACGTCCAGATCGCAGCTGCAGCGCAGCTCCGACAGGTAGCCGAGGAAGTCGCGCTGGAAGAGCGGCTTGCCGTCCGAGCCGACCAGCCCTGCCAGATACTCCAGGTCGTCCGCCTCGAAGCGGAAGCGCTCCAGGTACTCCATAACCGTGGCCTGACCGCAGCTCAGCGTGAAGCCACCCTCGAACGGGTTGCTTCGGAACAGCACGTTGAACACCGCCTCCTGCTCGCCGCGACCGGAGCGCCAGTACGCGTACGCCATGGTCAGCTCGTACAGGTCCGTCACCAGCCCGAGGCCGCCGCGGTAAACCCGATCGAGAATGCTCAAGGAGCCTCCAGCGAAGAGTCACCGTAGATTAGGGCGAGGGCGAGGCGGAGGGCCAGGGGGCGAGGCGAGGGCGAGGCGGAGGGCCAGGGGGCGAGGCGAGGGCGGCCAGGGCCGAGGCGAGAGCGAGCGTTTCCGCCCAGGCGGAAACCAGCCATCCCGCGGTCAGGTCCTCGGCCATGCCCTCGCCCCCGTCCAGCGGGTACTGTATAGTTTGTGTCAGTACCATCCAGCGTAACCTCTTGTATTACAACGGGTATTGCAGTAAATTTCGCTGTTCCCGAAGGCAAAACGAGCAGCGGCGACGAGGCCGCTCCAAGGAGGCGATTTCGTTGAAGGGGATTCGGATCGCGGCACTGCGCCGGCTGGGCTGGCGTGCGCGCGTGGGGGCGCTCGCGCTGGTGGCGGTGGGCGCGCTGGCGAGCGGTCGTCCGGCGGCGGAGAAGGCGCCGCTGGGGGCGGTGAGCGATCACGTGGTCGTGATCTCGATCGACGGGCTGCGTCCGGACGCGATCAACAAATATGAGCTGAAGACGCTGCGGCAGCTGGCGCGGAGTGGCAGCTACTCGTGGGAGGCGCAGACGATCTTCCCGAGCAAGACGTTGCCGTCGCACACGTCGATGCTGACGGGGGTGCCGCCGGCCGTGCATGGCATCCTGTGGAACGACGACCAGGTCGGCGACAAGGGCCTGGTGCAGGTCCCGACGATCTTCGAGCTGGCGAAGCGCGAGGGGTTCACGACGGCGGCGTTCTTCAGCAAGTCGAAGTTTCACCACTTGCAGAAACCGGGTTCGCTGGACTACACGCAGGCGCCGGAGGGTATGGACAAATGGCTGGCGACGCGCACGGTGGCGGACGTGAAGAGCTACCTCGGGCGCGCGCGTCCGAACCTGCTGTTCGTCCACATCGGCGAGACGGACTACGCGGGGCACTCGATCGGGTGGATGAGCTTCGCGTACAAATGGGCGGCGCGACGGGCGGATGTAGCCGTGGCGCACGTGCTGCGCTCGGCCGATGCGGCGTTCGGCAGCGGCAACTATACGGTCATCGTGACCGCGGACCATGGCGGGCACGGCCGCAACCACGGCAGCGATGACCCGCGCGACATGACGATCCCCTGGATCGTGTGGGGCCGCGGCGTGGTGACGGGGCAGTACCTGGGCACCGGGATCAGGACCATGGATACGGCGGCGACCGTGCTCTGGCTGCTGGGCGTTGAGGCGCCCGCGACCTTCGCGGGCGTGCCGGTGACGGGGGCCTTCACGGCCGCGGTGGCGCAGGCCTCGTAAGCTAGCGACGCCGTGCTCGCATGGATTAGGGACCGGGAGACTTCCCGGCCCCTTTTCGTTTCCGGAGCAGGGATCAGGGGTCAGGGGTCAGGGGGACGCCCGAAGCTGATCCCTGACCCCTGGCCCCTGATCCCTTACTTGATGCGCATGATCGCCATCTGCGGCCGGGTCAGGGTCGAGAACGGATCCCCGCGCGCGCCCGCAAGATTCAGGTTGAGCGGCGGCGGGTTGGCCCCACTGGCCGTCACGATCACGTAGGCGGGTGAGGACGCCGGCAGCGTGTCCGTCACAGCGAAGTCGGCGAAGGCGAAGGTGCGGGGCTGCAAGGGGTAGCCCCCGCCGATCTGCCCGATCCGGCTGCGCAGGTCGATATTGGGGAAGGTGAAGCGTGGATCGACGGCGGCGCCCTCGAGCTCCGGGGCGCCGTCCGCCCAGAGCGCGACCGCCCAGTCGTGGAAGAGCACGGTCCAGTTCTTCCCTGTCTCGGCGGTGACGTTGCTGACGCTGGAGCGCGACGTCTGGGTGAGCCGGCGCAGCAGGTCGCGCTCGCCGTGATGGCCCATGAGATACTTCAGGAAGAGCCAGGACGCGCCGCGTTCCTCGAGCGTACCCGGCGACGTGGCCCAGATCACGCTCGCCACGGTCGGATCTTTCACGTAGTTGAACGCACGGATGAAGTTGGGCAGCTTGAAGTTGGCGGCGGTGGGCGTATCGGCGCGCTCGAGGAAGACGTCGCCGAGCACGTCCTCGGCCGCGTGCGCGATCGCCTCCGACAACCAGATCACCTCCTGGGGCACCCGCAGCAGCAGCACGCGCTGGTTGAAGGCGATCATGTGCTGGAGCTCGTGCGCCAGCACGGGCGGGACGGCCCGCAGCAACTGGCTCTTGGTGCGGGCGTCGCTGAACTTCCCCTCTGGATCGGGCACGAGGCTGTAGAAGATCTCCGAGCGGTTGCTCCCGCTCTCGGTGGTGAGATCCAGGCCGAAGAAGAAGCCGGCGATGAACCCCTGCGTGCCGCGGGCGGTCAGCTCGTTCACGACCGTCGTGAACAGGATGATGACCCGCTCGTTGCCGTCGATGTCGGAGGGCGCGCCGAACACGGAGATGTCGGTGTCGTAGATCGGATCGTCGAACAAGCTGCCGAACGCCTGGAAATCGGCGGTCGTGAAGCCACCGGCGGGCGCGTTCAAGTCCTGGTACAGGATGGCGCGCGCGCTCACGTGCTTCACCTCGGCCGTGACCTCCGTGAACTCGTTATTCTTGTTGAAGACCTGGAATTTGCGCCGGTCGCCCACCTGCGGCGGCGGCGCGAGGAAGCGCGCCACGGCGGGCGCGACCGCCGCCGGGGAGAGCTCGCGCTCGCGCGCCCGCAGCTTCGCCTCCCAGGCGGCGGCTGCCGGGGTGAAGCCGGTGCCTGCGAGGGAGGGACCCGCCCGCAGCGCGGCGCCGAGCGGGACCGGTGGTGGCGCCGTCGCCTGCCCGGTCAACCCGAGGAGCTGAAACGGCATGGTGCGCCCGGCCACGTCGGCCGCGTTCTGCGGCACGAGCAGGAAGGAGAGGCCGCTCTGGCCCCCCGGCAGCCGTAGACAGGCGAGGTCCTGGGGATCGAACGCCGCCAGCACCTCCCCCACCTGGAGCGCGATCGGGCCCGTTCCCTGCCCCACGACCGCGAGCGCCGCGGGCTGACTCGCGACGGGGCCCAGCCGCACGACCACGTCCACCGTGCGCGTGGGCACGCACAGCGGCACGGCAGCGCGCAGTTGCGTGCTCGTAGCGGAGATGACCGCTCCGCGAATTCCATCGAATACGACCGCGTTGTCTTCCGCGTTGGGGCTGAAGTTCCTGCCGGCGATGGTGATGGTGTCGCCGGCATCCGCCTGCGCGGGCGACACGCCGCTGATCTCGGGCGGCAAAACCGCCTGCGCCTCGAACTCGGCCGGGTCGCCCACCAGACCGCCCACGCTCGCGCGGACGCGGTACACGCCCGGGTCGCCGCCCAGCCGCAGCTGCGTGCTCGCGATCCCGGAAGAGTCGGTCCTGGACGACGTCGGCGTCACCACGGCGCCCGCGCCCGCCACCACCCGCCACGTCACCGTCACGTCCGGCACCGGCTCGTGTGTGCTCGCATCCGTCACCACCACCTGGAGCGGGTCCTCCAGCGTGGCGGAGATGCCGCCGAACTGCTCGTCGCCTCCCTGCTTGGCGATATTGAACCGGCGCTCCGGACCGCCGTCGTCGCAAGCAGCCACGAGCGTGGCGGCGACCAGTCCCGCCGTCAGCTGTTTCCAGACCCGCTGCATCCGGTCCCCTCCGCTGGATTCCCCACGCAGAACGGCCGCAGCGCGTGACTCGCCCGGCCGCGGCCGCCATGGAGTATGGGTGGGCCACGCGGATCGCGAAAGATCCGGAGAATTGCCGGGCGAGAGGCCGGGAATTGCCGGTCTGGAAACGGGGAACCACAAGACGAGAGCAAAGGGCGGGCGTCGCCCCGGGGGCGTTCTACCAGCGCGCCCGCCGGCCGCGCGCGTCGATGTGGAGGAAGGGGCCGTGCACGCCGTTGGCGGGGTAGATGCCGGCGCCTCCTGCCAGCTCCGGGTGACGGGCCTCCACGCGCTCGGCGGCCTCGAGGATGACGCGCGCATCGCCGGTGTCGCGGCGTCCATCCCCGTTCAGGTCGTCCATGTAGCCGTCGAGGTCGTTGTCCACCCAGACGTCGGCGGCGTCGCCGTAGGTGTGCCGACTGAGCGCGGCCCGACCGCTCCCCAGCCCGCGCCCGTTGTACTGCGGCGTGCGGTAGCCGCTCATCACCACCATGTGCTCGGCCGGGTAACCCAGCGCGTTCAGCTCCGCCAGCACCAGCTCGAGCTTCTCCAGGATGCGCTTATCCACGACCGCGTACTTGGGCCAGACCTGCTTCTGATCGTGCGTCAGAAACTCCGCCAGCCGGAAATGCTCCGACAGCGCGAGCCCCTGGTTCGCGCGGGTCACCTCGATGAAGCCCGACGGCGGCGCGTAGCGCGCCCCGCGGGCCTGCGCCGAGGGGTATCGGCCGATGTGGTAACCCTGCAAGTACGGTCCCTGCTTCCTGTGGAACGGCACCCTCACCACGAGCCGCAAGCGCTCCAGCACACGCGCGCCCTCGGCGGCCTCCAGCCGCAACTCGTAGACGCCGGGCTGGCCGGGCGCTCGCGCCACCTCTCCCGCCGCGAGCGTATCGCTCGCCCCTTCCCCTTTCGTCCCGAGCACCGGCACCCAGGCGTATCGCACCCGCGCGGGTCGCGGCCCGCCCCATTCCAGCGGCAGCCGCACCCGCTCTCCCGGAAGCGTCTGCCACACGCGCAGCGCGCCGCTTTTCCCGAACGCCGCCGGCCTCAGCTGCACCTCCAGCGCGCGCGGCATGGCGGCGGCCAAGGCCACGAGCAGCAGGCACACGCCTCCCCGGCGGCTCACGAGCGAAAGCACTGCGATGACCCTCTCCGGTCTCGACCAGGCGGGTGCGCCGGCGAGGAAACAGATGTGGGAACCCCGCGAACCTAGGCCGGCCGCGCGCGCGCGTCAACCCGTACACGCGGAGACGCGGAGCGGTCGAGCTGGGAAATACGGATAAGAAGGGCGCGCTACTTCAGCTCCACCAGATCGAGGACGGGCGCGCCCATGATCGGCGATTTGGCGGTGCGGACCCGGCCGAGCACGAGGACGCGCTGGAGCGGCGTGAGGCGGCGAGCCTGGTCGAGGAGGTGGGGTGGCACGGCGAGGTAGACGAAGCCGGTCTCGTCGGCAGGTCCACGGGTGAGGATGAACGGCTCGCCCTCGTAGAAATCCGTGCGGATCTTCTCGGCGCGCTCGAGCGCGATGAACTGGAGCGGCCATTCGAGCAGTCGGCCCTGGAAGCGGTCCGGGTTTGCCATGACGGTGGCAGCGGCGATGTGCCTGAGGACGGCACTGTCGGCGGGGGCGGCGAGGGCGGGTGCCCAGACCCAGCCTTCCAGGCGCACGCGGGCCCAGTTGGCCTCGCGGGTGATCACCTCGAGCGTGCCGAGCGGCCGAATCAAAGCCAGGGTGTCGCCACGGGGCCTGCCGAGGAGCGCCGCCCCGCCCTGCCCCGCGCGTGCCCAGCCACGCGCGCCGGCGGCGGGCCCTGTGCTCCCGGGCGGTAGCGCGGGAGCGGAGGGGGCGGAGGTAGCCGCCGCCTGCGGGTCGGACGGCGCCGCCTTCGCAGCCGTGCCGGGGCGCTCCCGAACCCAGCCGGTGCGCCGGACCCGCAGCCATGGTCCTTGCTCCGCCAGCCGATCGAGCAGCATGCCCTGGCGCAGGCGGGCGATCACGCGGCCGTTCGGCTGGGCGCGTAAGTTCTCTCCGCCTACCGGCACAACCAGGAGGTCGTATCCGTCGCGAGCCTCGGGACGCACCGATGCCGCCCAGATCCAGCCCTCGACCGTGAGCTCACGCCAGTCGCCTCGTCGCGCACCAGTCGTGAGGCCGGCCGCATCGAGCACGGCTGCGAGCCGCACACCGTCCGGCGCGGCATGAAGCGAGGTGCTGTCCTGCGCGTGCAGCAGCACGGGCAAGGCGAGGACCGCGGTGAGAGAACAGAGGAGGGGACGCATGGCGCACAGTATGCCCGGAACGCCCGGCGTGTCAACGGGATCGACGTCGCCTTCCAGGCGCACCGAAACGGCGACCGCGCGCTTGCGTGTTCCTGCACCCGTCTCTAGCTTGCCGCGATGTCGCGCTTCGCGCCTCTTTTTTCGCTCGCCGCGCTGCTCGCCGCTGCGCTCATCGCCGCTGCGCTCATCGCCCCCGCGCCCGCCGTGGCCCAGGAGGTGGTGCGCTCGCCGTACCGCTTCGTGGACGAGGGCCAATCGCTCGGGCCTTTCGCCGGCTACGTGTTCACCAACACCGGCCAGAGCGAGCTCGGGCCGGAATCGGGTCCGGTTGCCGGCGTCCGCTACGCGATCCGGATCAACGGCCCGCTCACGCTGGAGGGACAGGCGAGCTACTTTCCGACCACGCGCGCCGTCTGGCGCGCGGACACGACGGGAGCAGACACCGTTCTCACGCACGTGGCCACGGCCGACTTGCAGGTGCTGGCGCTGGATGGCGGGCTGCGCTTCAACATCACCGGCCCGCGCACGTTCCACAATCTGATGCCGTACCTGATCGTGTCCGGCGGCGCCGCCCTGGACCTCACGGGCGAGACGGAACAGGACCGCGAGCTGCCACAGGACGATCGCTTCAAGTTCGGCACGACTTTCGCCGGTCAGATCGGTGGCGGGATCGAGTGGTTCGCCGGTCGCCGTCTGACCTTCCGGGTGGACGCGCGGAACCTGCTCTGGGAGCTCGATACGCCCAGAGCGTTCCTGCACGGCAACGTGCCGCGCCAGGAGTGGGTGCAGAACTTCCTGCTCTCGGCGGGCGTATCCCTCCACTTCTGAGCCCGGCGGCCGACCGCCACCGCCGCCCCCGCGCTTTGCGCGTGGGGGCCGAGTCAACCGACGGAGGCTGCATGCGCCGGGACTATGAAGACGTCTTCGACCTGGGCGACCTGGACGATGGCGAGATCGCGCAGCTCATCCGCCAGCAGCTCGAGGAGTATCCGGAGCTGGACCCCGACCTGCTCAGGATCGATGTGTCCGACGGCTTCGTCACGCTGTCCGGCCGGGTCGGCACCGAGCAGGAACTACAGACGCTCGAGCACGTGATCACGGCCGTGCTGGGGATCCCGAAGTACTCCAACGAGGTGGTGGTGGACGAGCTGGTGCGCGGGGAGTACAGCGAGGCGGCGGATGAAGCCGCCGCGCAGGACAACGAGGTCGCGGGGCAGCTCGGCAAGGGCGCCGTGCTGGCCGAGGACTCGGCCAGTCACCTGCTCGAGGATCTCGAGTCCGAGCTGTACGGCACGCACGACGTGAACCAGGCCATCGAGCGGGGGTACACGTACGAGCCTCCGGACCGGCCGCTGCAAGAAGGGAGCTGGTCGGAGGAGACCCACTGATCGACGGAGATGGCTCGCGCCCGCCGCTGTGGACGATGACCGAACCGCCGGATAGTCTACCGGCGATGGAAGCCGCGCCATCTCCGGACGTCGCACCCGCCGCGGCGGCCCCCTCTCCTTCCGGCACCGGGGCAGCACGGATCGCCGCCCCCTCGCTCGAGGTCAGCACGGAGCGAGAGCGGAGTCCGGACTACAAGCCGATCTCCGCGTACGGCATCATCGGCGATATGCGCACGGCCGCGCTGGTCGGGACCGACGGGTCCATCGACTGGTGCTGCTTTCCCCGCTTCGACTCCGCCAGCCTGTTCGCAGCAATTCTAGACCACGCGCGCGGCGGGCGCTTTCGCGTCACCCCTACGGCCTCCTACACCTCGCAGCAACGCTATCTGCCGGCCACGAACATCCTGGTCACCGCGTTTCACACGGACCAGGGTGGGGTGATCGAGCTCACGGACTTCATGCCGGCACTCGAGCCGGGACACGAGCTGTCGGCGTATCACGAGATCCATCGCCGGCTGCACTGCACGCGCGGGCGGGTCGAAGTCGAGATCGAGCTGCAGCCTCGCTTCGGGTACGCGCTCTCGCCGGTGGGCCTGTTTCCGCGAAGGAACGGGCTGCTCGCGACCGATCTGGAGGACGAGGCGGTCGCCGTCGCTTCGCTCCAGGACCTGTGGTGGCAGCTCGACGAGGGGAACGCGCGCGCCCACGCGATCCTGCGCATGAGCGCGGGCGACACCGCATGGGTCGTCCTGCGCTACGATGACGACGAGGTGCACCCCATCGCCGCGTACGACTCGCAGCGCAAGCTGGATGCGACCGCGCTGCACTGGGACCGCTGGGTCGGACGTATCCGCTACCACGGGCCGTACCGGGCGGAGGTCGAGCGGAGCGCGCTCGCGTTGAAGCTGCTGTTCTACGCGCCGACCGGCGGCGTGGTCGCCGCCGCGACGACATCGCTGCCGGAGCAGATCGGCGGGGTCCGGAACTGGGACTACCGTTACACATGGCTGCGCGACGCGTCCTTCACGCTGAACGCGCTGCACGCGCTGGGGCAGCACGAGGAAGCCGACCGCTTCATGAATTACCTGAAGCGGGTGACGCGCAAGTCCGGCGAATACCTGCAAATCATGTACGGCCTGGCAGGCGAGCGCGACCTGCGGGAGCGGACGCTCGACCATCTCGAGGGATACCGCGGCTCCCGCCCCGTGCGCGCGGGGAACAGCGCGTTCGACCAGCTTCAGCTCGACGTCTACGGCGAAGTCCTGGAGACGGCGTACCGGTGGCACGAGAAGCACCCCATGACGGAGGGAGTGTGGTCCGTGCTGGCGCGGCTGGCGGACTGGGTCGCGGGGAACTGGCGGCGCAAGGACTCGAGCGTCTGGGAGGTGCGCACGGGCCAGCAGCACTACGTCTTCAGCAAGGTCATGTGCTGGGTCGCACTCGACCGGGCAACGCGCATGGCCGAGCGGCTGGGCCTGCCGGGCGATCTCGAGCGCTGGCGCCGCGAGCGGGAGGCCATTCACACCGAGGTGATGGAGCAGGGCTGGCACGCGGGGAAGCAATCGTTCGTGCAGTACTACGGCACGGAAGCGCTGGATGCGGCCAACCTGCTCGTTCCGGCCGTGGGGTTTCTGCCGCCGACCCACCCGCGGGTGAAAGGCACGATCGAGGCGACGCTGCGCGAGCTCACCAGCGAAGATCAAGAGCTCGTTTACCGCTACCGGAATCCGGACGGGCTCCCCGGTGGCGAGGGCGTCTTCTCGATCTGCACGTTCTGGCTGGCCGACGCGCTCATCCTCGCCGGCGACGCCGAACGAGGCGAGCGCATCTTCCGCCGCATGCTGCGGCACGCGAACCACCTGGGGCTGTACAGCGAAGAGATCGATGCCTATACCGGCGAGTTCCTCGGCAACTTCCCGCAGGCGTTCACGCACATCGCGTTGATCAACACGGCGCAACTCCTGGAATGGGCTCACGGACGTACCTGACCACCGCGGCGCACGCGGGGGCGAGGACAGGGGTGAAACCGAGGGCGCGGGCGTGCGCGAGAAAGGCGAGCCGTGTCGCCCTGGCCGTGGTGGGCGCTGTGGGTGCTTGCGGCGGCGAGCGCAGTGACCACGGCGCCGGAAATGCTCTCACGCTCGCCACCACTACCACGATCGAAGACTCGGGGCTCCTGTCGGTGCTGGATTCGGCGTTTCGGGCGAGCCCGCCGCAGGTGCGGCTACGCGTGATCGTGGCTGGCTCCGGCGAGGTGCTCGCGCTCGGACGGCGGCGCGATGTCGCTGTGCTGCTGACGCACGCGCCCGCGGCGGAATCCGCCTTCGTCGCCGCGGGCTTTGCGGCCGAGCGCCGGCCGTTGATGTACAGCGAATTCGTGCTCGTGGGCCCGCCGAGCGACCCGGCGGGCGTGCGCGGGGAGCGGGATGCGGCCGCGGCCCTACGCCGCATCTCGTCGGCGCGCGCCCGCTTCGCTTCGCGGGGGGACGACAGCGGCACGCACCAGCGCGAGCTCGCGCTCTGGCGCGAGGCCGGCATCGGGGTCGAGCCCGGGCGCCCGCCGGCCGATTGGTACGCCGAGATCGGGCAGGGCATGGGCGAGACGCTGCGCATCGCGAGTGAAACGGAGGCCTACGCCCTGACGGACCGACCGACGTTCCTGGTCTTGCAGTCCGGTCTGCGCCTCGAGCTCCTGGTCGAGCCGGATCCGCCGCTCTGGAACCGCTACGCCGTCCTGGTGGTCGAAGGCGCGGCGAACATCGAGGCGGCGCGCGCGTTCGCCGACTGGCTCGCCTCGCCTGCCGCGCAGGAGTTAATCCGGTCCTACGGCCGCGCTCGCTTCGGGCGGAGCCTGTTCATGCCGGGCGTGCCGGAGACCTCGCCCCAACACACGGGGCTCCAGTCCGAGCCCGAGCCCGAGTCCGATCCCGAGCCCGAGTCCGAACCCTAGCCCTACGTCCAGTCACAGCCGTAATTTGCAGTTATGGACGTCTTCCTGGAGGCCGCCCGCGAGGCGGCCCGCCTGCTCTTTTCCGGCGACAGCTACGTCCGGGACATCCTCGGCCTCTCGCTGCGCGTCTCGGGCACGGCCGTGCTGGTGGGGGTACTGATCGGCATCCCGGTCGGCGTGGCGGTCGGGATCGGGCGCTTCCCCGGCCGTCAGCTCGTGGTGGCGCTGATCCACACCGGGTTCGCGCTGCCGCCCGTCGTGGTGGGTCTCTTCGTCTACATGCTGCTGTCGCGCGAGGGCCCGGCCGGCGCGCTGGAGTTGCTCTTCACGCCGACCGCAATGGTGCTCGCACAAGCGCTGCTCGCCTCGCCCTACGTGGCGGGCATCACGCTGGCCGCGGTCCAGGCGGTGCCGTCCGACGTGCGGCTCGAGGCGCGCGCGCTGGGCGCGACGCGCGTGCAGGCGCTGTGGGCGCACCTGCGCGAGGCGAGGCTCGGTCTGGGTGCGGCGGTGGTCGCGGGCTTCGGCGCGGTGCTCTCCGAGGTCGGCGCGGTCATGATGGTCGGCGGCAATATCCTGGGCGAGACGCGCGTGATGACCACGGCCATCGTGCTGGAGACGCGGCGCGGGCGCTACGGCACGGCGCTGGCGCTGGGGCTCGTCCTGCTCGCCGTCGCTTTCACGGTGAACCTGATCCTGACTCGCCTGCAGCAGGGCCGTCAGGCGGCCGTCTGGTCGACGGCAGGAGTGGAGCGGCCGTGGGCGTGATGGCGACGCCGGCGCCCGCACCCGCCCGCGCCGACCGACCGCCGCTCGCGCCGTCGCAGCCGCTGCTGCGGGCGGAATCGCTCCAGCGCCGCTACGGCGGGCGCGCGGTCATCGACGTGGCGGAGCTCGAGGTCGCGGCCGGCGAAGTCCTTGCCATCCTCGGTCCCAACGGCGCGGGCAAGTCCACGCTCTTCCGCTTGCTGCTGCTGATCGAGAAGCCGGACGCGGGGCGCATCCTGTTCGAAGGGCGCGCGGTCCAGCCGGGCGATCGCGCGGTCTCGCGCAGGCTCGCCGGAGTGTTCCAGCGGCCGCACCTCTTCACGGGCAGCGTTCGGGAGAACGTCGGCTACGGGTTGCGCGTGCGGGGCGTGTCGCGGCCGGAGCGGGCGCGGCGCGTGGCGGACGCGTTGGCGTGGCTCGGGCTCGAAGCCCACGCCGGCGCGCCAGTCCATGCGCTCTCGGGCGGCGAGGCGCAGCGGGTGGCGCTCGCGCGCGCACTGGCGCTCGAGCCCGAGCTGCTACTGCTGGACGAACCCACGGCCAACCTGGACATCACGGTGCGCCGGCGCTTCCGCGAGGACCTGGAGCGGCTCGCCCGCACTCACGCGCGCGCAGCGATCCTGATCACGCACGATCCCGGAGACGCGTTCGCGCTGGCGGACCGCATCGCGGTGCTACACGAGGGGCGCATCGTTCAGGTCGGAGCACCGGACGAGCTCGTGCTGCACCCTGCGACGCCGTTCGTGGCCGCGTTCACCGGCGCGGAGCTGCTGCTGGACGGCAGTGTCTCCGGCAAGGAGGACGGGCTCGTGCTGGTCGAGCTGAAGGGAGGCACCCGGCTGGTCGTGGCCGAGGCCGCGCAAGGAGGCGTGGCCCTCGGAGCCCGGGTGCACGTGGCCTACCGGCCGGAAGACGTGCTGCTCGCCGCCGCAGACGCCGCCGAAACGAGCGCGCAGAACCGGTTCCTGCTGCGCGTGACCGCGCTGAACCCGGCGGGCGGGCTGGTGCGGGTGCGCCTCCAGGGCGACGCGACTTCGCTCGCGGCAGGCGTCGCGCTGACGGCGCTCGTGACGCGGCGCGGCGCGGACACGCTCGGCCTCGCGCCGGGTCGCGATGTGCTCGCGCAGCTCAAGGCGACGGCGTTGCGGGCCTTCGCCGCCCCGCGCTGACCGCCGCTACCCGTGCTCGAAGCCGCCCTCGAAGCCTTCCCTGCGCGCCGCCGTCTGCGGAACGTGGATGTCATCTCGGGGGACGTCGGTACGCACGGTCAGGTTGTTGATCACGCCGCGCACGCCGGGGCTTTCCCAGGCGTCATCCCAGGCATAGCGTGCTTCCATGAAGTCGTCCACTTCGCCCGTGAGCGTGACGACGCCGTTCTCGACCACGACGTCGACGCGCTCGGGGTCGATCCAGCCATCCTGGAACAGGTTCTCCAGCACCGCCTCGCGGAGCTCGCGATCGTCCAGCTCGCGCTCGTCGAGCGCGTGGCCGATGCCGGGCCAGCGATCCGGCGGCGTGTGGCCGTAGCGCGGATGCTCGAGACCGCGGCCGAATTCGGCGCCGTAACCCATTTGGACGCGCTCGCGCTCGCCCCAGCCGCCCATGAAACGGCCGCGGTACTCGTCGGACACGTGCCCGCGGCGGCCGAGCGCGGCGCGCCCGCGCGCCCGGCGGAAGCCGGGCGCGGTGCGGCGGTACTCGAAGCCGTACCAGGTCCGGAAGCCCTCGGGCCGCCTCATCTCCCAATCGTAGCGCCCGGGGTAGCCACGCTCGCGCCCCCATTCGAGGCCGCCTTCGTAGACGCGCTCGCTGCCGCCGTAATCGATGCCGTAGCCGGGCGCCCACCTGCCGACGCGCCGCCCGCGGTAACCGGGCATACGCGCGAGCCTGCGCTGCTCGCCGCCGAATCGGCCGCGTCGGCCGACCCAGCCATACCCCGGCTCCCCGGTGCGCCAGCTGCCGGAGCGCTCGCCGCGGAATTCCCTGCCGTATCGCGCCATCTCCCACTCCTCCTCGAAAGACGCCCGCGCTCACCTGCCCGTGGCCGTGGCCCCTGCCCGTGCCCTCGTATCCGCGTCCCTTGTGCAGGCGCGCAACATCAATGCCCGTGGCTGCGCGACAGGGCTGCGCGTCGCCACGGCCCCGCCTATATTTGCGGCGCATGGGCCCGCGCGTCGCCCCCGTGGAGGAAGCGCCGTTCCGTCTGGAAGTCAACGGCGAGCGTCTGGGCGTGTGGACGTGCACGCCCGAGCAACTGGAGGCGTTCGCGGCCGGTCGTCTGTGGACGGAGGGGTATGCCGCCGCCTCCGGCGATTTCCTCTCCATCCAGGTGCGGGAAGAGAGCGGCATCTACGTCGCACGCGCGCGCGTGCCTCCCGCCCGCTTCGCTCTTGCCCAGCGCGAGCGGCAGGAGCGCGCGGCGCACGGCTGCGGACCGCTGCACTACCTGCGTTGCGCCCCGGAGCTGCTGCGCCAGCGACGTCGCCTCCTGCCGTTGCCGCCGCTGGAAACCTTTCCCGAGCTCTTCCGTGCGCTCTACGCGGCGGCAGACCGTTACCAGGACACCGGCGGCGTCCATGCCGCGGCACTGACGGATGGAAAGCGGCTGCGGTTCCAGGCGGAGGACGTGGGGCGGCACAATGTGGTCGATAAAGTCATCGGGGCGGCGCTGCTCACCGGACAGGATCCGTGCCGGCTGGGCCTCGTGCTGAGCGCGCGCGTGAGTGCCGATATCGCCCTGAAATGCGCGCGCGCCGGCATCGCCTGGGTCGCCAGCCGATCCATTCCGACCTCGCTGGCGGTCGAAATCGCACAGGCGGGTGCGCTGCCCCTGGTCGCGCGCGCGGCGGGAAAAGAGGCGCGCGTGTTCGCGGCCGAACCCGGCCCGCTCGAGCCGGCCCGGTGAGCGGGCCCGCCCGTCGTCGTCCGAATCCGGGAGGAGCCGAGTGACGCTGCACCCGCCCTTCGGCGCCATCATGGCCGGCGGAGAAAATCGCCGCTACGGCAGTCACAAGGCGCTCGCCCAGATCGCGGGCGAGCGCATCGTGGAACGCGTGCAGCGCGCGCTTCGGGCCGTCACGCCGGACCTGGTGCTCATCACGAACGAGCCCGAGGTCTATGCTCCCCTGGGCCTGCCCATGCGCAGCGACCTCCTGCCCGGGCTGGGCGTCCTGGGCGGGATCTACACTGCGCTCATGTGGGCGCTGCAAGAAGGACGGCCCGGCATCCTCGCGGTCGCCTGCGACATGCCGTTCGTGAACCCGCTGCTGCTGAGCCGGCTGCTGGGCGAGGGCTATGCGGCGGACGTGGTGGCGCCGGAGAGCCCGGGCCCGCGCGGCCTCGAGCCACTGTGCGCCTTCTACGGCACGCGCTGCGTCGATCCGATCGAGGCGGCGCTCGCGCGCGGAAACAAGGAGATCATCGGTTTTTTCGACAAGGTCCGCGTGCACCGCCTGCCACTCGACGAGGTGCAGCTGTACGGCGAGCCGGAGGTGCTGTTTCTGAATGTGAACACACCGGAGGAGCGGGAACGCGCCGAGCAGATCGCCGCGAGGCTGGCGGCCAAGGCGCCGTCGGGGCCGGGCGCCGCCGTGCGCGCGCCGGGGGCCGTCGCCTCGGCGCCCGCCCCCGCTCCCGGCCAGCATGGCTGAGCAGGTCGCGCGCGCCGCCGACTGGCTGACCATTCACGAGGCGCTCGCGCGCATCCTGGACAGCGTCCGGCCTCTCCCGCCCGAGAACGTTCCCCTGCTCGAGGCCGTCGGACGCACCCTCGCCGAAGACGTCGTCTCGCCCATCGACCACCCGCCCTGGGACAACAGCGCCATGGACGGCTACGCCGCCCGTGCCCAGGACGTGCGCGGGGCCGGCAGCGCCACGCCGGTCGTGCTCCGGCTGCTGGAGGAGGTGCCCGCCGGTGGCTTCCCCACCCGCCCGCTCGGTGCCGGCGAAACCACCAAGATCATGACGGGAGCCCCCATCCCCGACGGGGCCGATTCGGTGATCCGTCTCGAGCATACCCGGCAGGAGGGTGACCGCGTGGTCGTGCTCGCCGACACCGACGCCGGCCGCAACCTGCGCCGGCGCGGCGAGGACCTGCGCGCTGGCGCCCGCCTGTTCGCCGCCGGGCGAGTGCTGCGCGGCGGAGAGATCGGCGTGCTCGCCGCCTGCGGGCGCCCCCACGTCCGCGTCCACCGCCGCCCCCGCGTCGCCATTCTGTCGACCGGCGACGAGCTCGTCGACCTGGACCGCTTCGACGAGGCCCGCGCCGGCCGCAAGATCGTCAACTCCAATTCCTACGCTCTGGCCGCTTCCGTGCTGGCCAGCGGCTGCACCCCCGTGCTCCTGGGCATCGCCCGCGATGAGCGCACGGATCTCCGGGAGCACCTGCAGCGCGCCTTCGCCGCCGACGTGCTCGTCACCAGCGCCGGCGCCAGCGTCGGGGAGCACGACCTGGTCAAAGATGTGCTCCGGGAGCTCGGCTTCCGGCTCGACTTCTGGCGAGTCAGGATCCGGCCGGGCAGCCCGTTCTCGTTCGGCATGCTCCCGCGGCCCAGCGCCACCGCGCCAGCGCGCACACCTGCTCCGGCCGTTCCCGCCGCCGCAGCCGTGCCCACGCCGGAGCATACGCCAGACTATGCTCCGCAGGCGCTGCCCGTGTTCGGGCTGCCCGGAAACCCGGTCTCGGCGCTGGTCACCTTCCAGGTGCTGGTGCGCCCGGCGCTCCGGCGCATGCTCGGCCGGCGGGCGCTGCACAACGTCACCTTGCGCGTGCGGGCGGCCGAACGCATCACGACCCGCCCCGGGCTGGTCCAGTTCCTCCGGGCTCGCCTCGAGCCGGACCCGGCAGGCCGTTGGCAGGCCCGTCTCACCGGCCCGCAGGGGTCGGGGATCCAGCTGTCGATGGCACTGGCGGATGCGCTCCTGATCCTCCCCGAGGACGCGGAAGTGGTGGAAGCCGGGCAGGAGCTCCTGGCCATGCCGCTTTGGCCCGTGGACGCGGCGTCGGAGCCGCTGCCTCCGTGATTCAAACGTCTGTTTGCAGCCCGGCCGCCGCGCGGCGGTAGCGCGCCCCCCGCCCCTCCCCCCATAATAGCCCAATAGCCCCGCTTTTCCGACCCGACGTGAAGGTGGCATGGACGACCAGGCGAACCCGGCCGGCCGGCGGACGTGGGCCGGCCTCGGCGCGGGAACAACCGCTGGGCCAGGGCAGGTGGACGCCGGGGTTGCCCCGGCGGCGGGTGGCGGTACGGCGGGGAACGGCCGCGGCGTCGTCCCTGCGAGGTATCAGCCCCCTCTCCCCCTGGAGCGGCTGATCCTGCGGGAGTCACCGGCGGAGGAGGCCGTCCCGCTGGACGTGGTGTTCGTCGGGGGCGGCCCGGCGGGCCTGGCGGGTGCGATCGCATTGGCCCGGCTGGTTCAGGCGGAGAACGCGGCGGGCGGTCTGAGGGAGATCGGCATCGGCGTGCTGGAGAAGTCGGCGGGGCTGGGCGAGCACTGTCTGTCGGGTGCGGTCGTGAACCCCGCTCCGTTCCGGACGCTCTTCCCCGAGCTGCGCGTGGAGGAGTTACCGTTTCGGCAGCCGGTCGAGCGCGAGCGCGTGTACTTCCTGACCCGCAACCGGGCGGTGCGGGTTCCCACGCCGCCCACGATGCGGAATCACGGCAACTACATCGCCTCGGTCTGCGAGGTCGTGCGGTGGCTGGGCGAGCGGGCGGAGCAGCTCGGGGTGAACGTGTTCACGGGCTTCCCCGCGGCCGCCCTGCTCGTGGAGGGGGAGCGCGTGGTGGGGGTACGCACGGCACCGGCGGGACTCGATCGGTCGGGCCGGCCGGGGAGCGGCTACACGGCGCCGACCGATGTGAGCGCACGCGTGACGGCGCTGGCGGAGGGGACGCGTGGGCTGCTGGCGCAGGCGTATTTCGAGTGGCAGGGGGTCGGGAGCGAGAACCCGCAGCTGTACGCGCTGGGGGTGAAGGAGGTCTGGGAGACGAAGCGGCCGGTCGACGCGGTCGTGCACACGCTGGGCTGGCCGCTGGCAGCGGATACCTTCGGCGGGAGCTTCTTTTACCCGCTCGAGCCGAACGTGCTCGCGCTCGGCCTGGTCGTCGGCCTCGACTACCGCGCCGCTTCGCTGGATGTGCACGTGCTGCTGCAGCGCATGAAGCTGCATCCGCTCTTCCGGCGTACCCTGGAGGGCGGCGAGATGGTGGAGTGGGGGGCCAAGACCATCCCGGAGGGCGGCTACTGGTCATTGCCTGCGCGGCGTCACGGGCACGGCATAGTGGTTCTGGGCGACTCGGCCGGGTTCGTGGATGTGCCCTCGCTCAAGGGAATCCACTACGCGATGGAGTCGGGAATCCTGGCGGCCCGCGCGATCTTTCACGCGCTCAAACGCAACGACGTCTCTGCCCACGCGCTCGCCGAGTACGACCACCTGGTCGCCGACAGCGTCATCGCCCGCGACCTGTGGAAGCGCCGGAACCTGCGCCTGGCGTTCCGCAGCGGGCTCTACCTGGGCGGCCTGAAGGCCGCGCTCATGACCGCGACCGCCAGCGCCTTCCCCGGCGGCCGCATCGCGATGGAGAGCGATGCGTGGCTGCCTCGGCGCGCGGGGCCGGAAGAGCCGTTCCTGCCCGACGGGAAGTTGACGTTTCGGAAGCTGGACGCGGTGTTCCGGTCGGGGAACGCGACCCGGGATGATATCCCCTCGCACCTGCTCGTGGGCGGCGATGTGCCCGCCGAGCTGGCCGAGTTCTACACGCACCTGTGCCCCGCCGGCGTATACGAGCGGCAGGGCGAGCGGCTGGTCGTGAATCCGCCCAACTGCATCGACTGCAAGGCGACGGACGTGCTGGGACCGCGCTGGACGCCGCGCGAGGGTGGCAGCGGCCCGCGCTACCGCAGGATGTAAGGGCTTTCCCGTCCTTTACCGGCTCCGGGCGGCGCCAGCCGGCGCCAGGCTCACGGGGAGAGACCGATGGCGATCAAGAAGCCAGCGCGCAGGACCCAGGCAAAGAAGCAGTCCGCACGGAAGCCGCCGGCGAAGAAACCGGGCGCGCGCCGGATCCCGGCGCCCCGGGAATGGGTAGCCCCGCGGCTGGATGGCAAAGTCGCGGTGGTTACGGGCGCGAGCCGGGG
The DNA here is from genome assembly GCA_016207445.1 of Gemmatimonadota bacterium. Taxonomy (GTDB): domain Bacteria; phylum Gemmatimonadota; class Gemmatimonadetes; order Longimicrobiales; family RSA9; genus JACQPS01. Next base: position 33,440 of record JACQPS010000088.1, read on the forward strand.
AGCCGGCAAAGGCATCGCCCTCGTGCTCGGCGAGTCGGGGGCGACCGTGTACGTCACCGGGCGCAGCGTGCGAGGGGCTCCCACGACGGACAACGTCCCGGGCACGATCCACGAAACGGCCGAGCAGATCACGGCGCGCGGCGGCCGCGCCATCGCGGTGCGCTGCGACCACACGCTCGCGCCCGACGTGGAGGCGCTCTTCGACCGGGTCAAGGACGAGCAAGGCCGGCTCGACATCCTGGTCAACAACGTCTGGGGCGGCTACGAGGGGGCCGGCGCTTACCCGACCCATTTCTGGAAGGCGCCGCTCGAGCGCAGCTGGCGCGGCATGTTCGTGGCCGGCCTGCGCGCGCATCTGCTCTCCTGCTACTACGGCATTCCGATCATGCTGCCGCACAAGCGCGGGCTCGTCATCAGCACGGTCGCGTGGGACCACAACAAGTATCTCGGCAGCTTCTACGACATTGCGAAGCACGCGATCGTACGCATGATCTACGGCCTGGCCATCGAGCTGGAGAAGCACGACATCCCCGCCCTCGCGGTCGCACCGGGCTTCATGCGCACCGAGCGAGTGCTCAAGTACTACAAGACGGACGAGGCGAACTGGCGGTCGATCCCGCAGCTCCGGCGCACCGAGACGCCTCAGTACGTGGGCCGCGCCGTGGCCATGCTGGCCGCGGACGGGCGCATCCTGCGGAAGAGCGGACAGGCGTTTCGGGTCGGGGAGCTGGCGCAGGAGTACCGCTTCACGGATGTCGACGGCCGGCAGGTCCCGCCGTTCACGATTCCAGCGTCGTTCGAAAAGATCCTGGAGGAGTTCGAGCGCAAGGGCACGATTTAGGCTGCGGCCGGCATCTGTGGGGTTCTAGTGCTGGTGCACCTGCGGGCTCGCCGCGGCGGCGGCGCCGTGGCCGGCGCTCGCCAGGGCCTGGAGATCGGTGGCGTACTCCGGGTGCGTCCGATCGATGAGAGGCCAGGCCACGCCGCGGGCCGGCAGCAGCACACCCCCGAGCGCGCCCATGGCGCCGCTGGGAATGGTCTTGTCGGTGGGGTTGTCGTAAACGGCCGTGAGACGGTAGACATGGGCCGGGTCGATCGGAACACCCAGTCTCCACAGAAAGCGCTTGACGGGCATGCCGGCAACCTCGCCCCTCGCGCCCACGATCGGTCCCGCCTCCCAGAGCATCTTCCCGGCTGTCGCGTCCTCCAGGCGAAGCGCCACGCCGTAGCGGTGCAGGTGCCCGCCCACGGCCAGGATCCGGCCGGCGATGACCGGCCGGCCTTCCCAGCTCCGCTCCGAGCGACCCGGAGGCAAATCGTACGCGTGCGGACCGGCCGGAGGCATGACGTCCAGATAAAAGGGCTGGACCGACACCGGCCGCAGCCAGCCCCCGGCAGGCGTAAAGGGGAGCCGCAGCCGCAAGCGCACGCCGACGTAGCTCGTCCCGGTCGGGTTGTGGAAGGTGGTCGCGACCAGGACCGGCTCGCCCCGTCGCACATGGTAACCAAGCAGCCGCGGCATACGCGCAGGCGCCGTCTCCGGCCCCACCGCCGCGACCCGCTGCATGATCTGGCTGAAGAGCTCCCGGCGGCTCGCGGCGATCACGTTCACGTGGTGCAGGACGCGCTGCGGAACGGGCCGGCCCAGCCCATCCACCAGCTCGACCCCGAAGCCGTGCACCCATCCGGCCAGCGGCAGTGTCGCCGTCATGAGACCGGGCTGGTGCACCGCCTCGTGCCCTGCGCCCGCGGGCAGATCCACGGGGCCGAGCTCGAGGAGCAGCTCCCGACCATCGGGGGAGGCGACGACGCGCAATCCCGGCCCCGCGGGCGATTCGACCGGCCTGGCCGCCCACGAAACCGCAGGCGAATGCTGCGGCTGGACGCGTTCCGGCCGGGCTGCGCTGCCCGCAGGCTGCTCCCGGCAGCCCGTGCACAGGCACAGCAGTGCCACGAAACCCAGGCCGGCCGCGGGGCCGCCTCGCCCCGGTCTCGCCTCTGTCCGCCAGATCCCGCTCATGGCCCGTTGACGACCCGTTCGGTTCGTGCGTAACAATGAGGGCAGTGTGCGCCCGACGGCAACCGCGCTTCATCGCCGAGCGGAAAGATGCCTCGCCTCGCGTCTCTGGTACAGAACCTCCACGGCCGCAGCCAGGTTCCTGCGTCCGCGGCGGCCGGCCTGATGGTGCTGCTGGGGATCGGCGGCTGCGCAGTACTCGGACTCGGCGGCTCGCCCGTCACCATTTACGTCTCGGATCTCGATCTGTCTGCCGTGGCACAGGATCGGGGCACAGCGCAGCGCGATCGCTCCGTCAATGGCAACGAGCTGCGCGTGGCGAGCCGTGCATTCGCGCGCGGGCTGGGGACGCACGCCGGCAGTCGCGCCCGCATCCTGCTGCACGGCCGCGCGCTCCGGTTCCGCGCGCAGGTCGGCGTGGACGACGAGGTGCTGACGCGGGACGGGCGCCGGCGGGGCAGCGTCGAATTCCTGGTGTTCGTCGATGGCAGGAAGGCGTACCAGAGTGGAGTGCTGCACGCGAGCGATCCGCCCCGCGCCGTCGAGGTGGATGTGCGCGGCGCCGGCGAGCTCTGGCTGGTCGTGGACCCCGGCCAGGACGGGATCCACGACGACCACGCCGACTGGGGCGAGGCCCGCCTCGAGGTCAAGGCCGGAGCTCCGTTGCCGGCGCTGCTCGAGCCCGAGCGGGCGCCCACGGTCGTCCTCACGCCGAAACCGCCCGCGCAGCCTCGCCTCAATGGACCCGC
>JACQPS010000084.1 GCA_016207445.1 Gemmatimonadota bacterium
CGGGCAGCGCTTCCGCGCGGGCATCGAGGGCCGGATCTCGGTGCTCTTCCGCGGCCGCGGGATGCGGCGCTGCTTGCTCGAGGGCCGCGACCGGTTCGAGGTGTTCGTGGGCGCGGCGGTGTTGGCGAACAACCTGCTGCGCATCGCTGACCTCCTGCGCCAGCACGCCGCCCGACGGCGTCGCGCCGCGTAGCAGCCAGCCACCGCGCTGCGGACGCACTGGCGCGGGTTTCTGCCTCGCCGACACGCGCGCGGCACCAGCGATCGTCGACGTGATCACCGCAGCGCCTTGGGGCTGCTCAGCACCCCGATTTTTCTTCGATCGCGACCACCCCATGACGATCAGCACGGGCGTGTGTGCCAAAATACCGGAGATTCGCTCACAAAACCGCGTTTCGCGACAGAAACTAATTAAATGGGCCATCTACTCTGATGGCGAGGTGCAGGCGATACTCGCCATGCAATTTATGTCCGTCAGGCGTACACTGAATGCTGGTGGTGCGGAGCAGGGGGGATCAGCGTCATGCGTACCGGTGAAGGACTGACAGGGGCCGACAAGAACTTCTTCTCCCAGGTCGCCGCAATCAGCTTCATGAATCCCTTCAGCGAGCAACGCGAAGCGATCTTGTCGCGCCTCATTGCGGGAAGGGTGCAGCAGCCAGGAGCACCAGCCATCAATTCGATCCTTCCCGAGCTGGACGAGCGGATTGCCGCTGCGGAGAACAAAGGCCTTGGTACGATCGCGCGCTTCGAGGGCGACGAGCGCCGGATGATGGAGGCAGTGTTCTTGTACCAGATTTACCACCGCTTCGTGGTGGAACTCGACAAGTTGATCGAACGCCAGCAGCAGCAGCGGCGTGCGGGTGACATGTCATTCGTAGACGCACTGCTCAGTCAACTTGCCGCGCGCGGCTTTCCCGAGCAGGCTGCTCTGCGCCACCTTGCGATTTTTTACCAGTTGCGGCGCGCGTTCTACTTCATCGTCAAGTCGCTGGTGGGCGAGAGCGCAAGCATGCGCCGGTTGCGCCTGCAACTGTGGGCCGCCGTGTTCACGCAGGACATGCACGTCTACGATCGGCACCTGTGGAACCGCATGGAGGATTTCGCGACGCTGTTGCTCGGCGAAACCGGCACCGGCAAGGGCTCCGCCGCCGCCGCGATCGGGCGCTCGGCCTTCATCCCGTACGATCGCGCCCAGCGGCAGTTCGCGGTTAACTTCACCGAGACCTTCATAGTGACCAACCTCTCGCAGTTCCCGGAGACGCTGATCGAGTCGGAGCTGTTCGGGCACAAGAAGGGCGCTTTCACGGGTGCGATCGAGAACCATGAGGGCGTGTTCGAGCGCTGCAACGCGCACGGCGCGCTGTTCCTGGACGAGATCGGCGAGGTCCCGATCCCGGTCCAGATCAAGTTGCTGCAAATCCTGCAGGAGCGAACCTTCACGCCGCTGGGCAGCCACGAGAAAAAGCGGTTCGCGGGCCGGGTCATCGCGGCGACCAATCGGCCGCTCGACGCGCTACGCCGCGAGAGCCGGTTTCGTGACGATTTCTACTATCGTCTGTGTTCGGACGTGATTCTGGTCCCGACGCTGCGACAGCGAATCGAGGGGTCACCGCGGGAACTCGAGGATCTGGTGCGGCTGCTCGTCGCTCGCATCGCCGGGGAGGACAACGCCGAGCTGACGGCGCTCGTCATGGAGTCGATCGGGCGCGACCTGCCGCGCGACTATCCCTGGCCTGGAAACGTGCGAGAGCTCGAACAGGCGGTGCGCCGCATTCTCCTCACCGGCCACTACGACGGTGAGCAGCCGAAGGCTCCGTCTGACGAGATCGAACAGCTTACTGAACAGATGCGCGCGGGAACGCTCGCCGCAGACGAACTGCTGCGCGGCTATTTGACCCTGTTGTACCGGCGGTTCGGTACGTACGAAGAAGTCGGCCGCAGGGCCGGAGTGGACCGCAGGACAGCCAGAAAATATCTCGTAACGTCCGAGAGCGCGATACCACGTCAGGCCACGGCGCGTAAACAAGGGTAATCAGCGCCCCCAGCAGGTCGAAGGAGCGGCGTTGCGGCTTGCCTGAAAACGCCGGTGGCTCTCCGCCGCGCGGCAGGCGGAACTGACCGAAACCGCGCACGCGAAACGGCACGAGCCAGTCCGCGAGCCCGTGCACGGGCGAGCAGCTGTTGATTCCGCAGGGCGCGGTAGACCGTGCCGCCCACCGGGTCGCGGCCCGCCATCAACCCGATGCCGAGTCTCACCGTGACGCCAAGCCTGGCGATCCGGCGCGCCGTTCGCGACACTGTGATGGTCACGCACGACGTTCCGAATCCGGACACGGAAGCGACCCGGAAATGAATCGCGAGCGAGTCCGGATACGGGTGCTTCCGACTCCACGACTCGTGCTTGCCGAACGCGCGAGACAGCGCACCGGCACGATGGTCACGCGCCGCTTGGGGTCCAAAGGCTGCGCGCTTCGTGGACCTGGACCGCGCCTCTCAGACGTGGCGGCGGCGCTCCAACGGAGCACCGACTGGGGCCGCAGCCGGAGCCGGAAACGGAACTGGAGCGGAGTCGCGGAATGGTTAGGGTCGGTAGGCAGGCCGTCGGACTGAGTGGAGTGATCAGCTTCGGAGCGCGGGCCTATTTGTGCTGCCCGGAGGGAAGCGGCGACTTCATTTTCGGCTGCGTCTGAGCGAAACCGATAGCAGTCGCGCCCTGCTTCGGCAGTTGTTCGAAGAAAGCTATCGCGACGACACGAAACGAAACCTGGGGCCATTCGAAGGGCGTGGGCATTGGCGGCGCGACTCGCTTCGCATTTTCGAACCCGACATCTGGGGCCCAATTGGCATGCCGATTGGTGCCAAATCGGTGCCCAACCCAAGCGAAACAGGCCGCACCGAGCGCACGAACCCTCATGGCCAACTCTCGGGTTCTCGCGGCCTTAGCTCGTCCTCGTACCGCTGAGATTGCTCCGGGCTCTCGCTGTTAATCAGGATGTCGCTGGTTCGAGTCCAGCCCGGGGAGCCAATTCTCAAAACGGCCGGTCGAGCCCGTTCCCGCCGCCACCAGCTCGCGGTCCACTTGCGCCGTTGTCGCGGGATCCGCGATTCAAAATCACTCCTTGAAGTCGGGACGCTTCTTCTTGATCGCTCCAACAAGATCGCGATGGAACTGCTTGCAGCCCTGGGAGCCAACGTAGGTGTTCCTGAGCTTCGAGAACTCCCACGTGTTCCAACTGGCCTCGAGGCCACGAAGATGCTTGTCGACAACGTTGTGGCTGAGCGGCCCCTGATGCGTTTTTAGAATGGACTCTAGAAGTTTCAAAAAGGCCGAAATGCCACGGTTGGTGGCGATGATGTACTTCTCTGGGGCCTCCTCCTACCAGCTAGGCCGCCGGCGGAGGGCGGCGAGCCGCCCACGGCCGCGCCGCCTCGAGCTGCGCCCCCAGGCGGAACAGGCTCGCCTCCGCGCCGAAGGGCGCGACGAACTGCACGCCGATCGGCAGCCCGCTCTTCGACCAGGCGAGCGGCACCGACATCGCTGGGTTGCCAGCGGAGTTGAACAGTGACGTGAACCCGATGCTGGCCAGGAGCCCCGCGAGGTACGCCGCCGGGTCGGCGCTCGACATGTCGAGCACGCCGAGCGGAAACGGCGGCTGGCACATGGTCGGCGTCACCAGGATGTCGTATGTCGTGAAGAACCGGGCGACGACGCGGCCGGTCCCATGCACCACGCCGATCGAGCGCGCGTAGTCGGCGGCGGTCGCGGTGACACCGTCTATGGCCCGCTCCCAGGTGACCGTCTCGACGTCCTCAGCGGTCAGCGTGCGGCCGAGCGCCGCGGCGCGCGCCTCGAGCTGCGCGCGCACGTTGGCACCGACGATGATGCGGACCGCGAGGCCGAGCGCTGCGGCGTCCACCTCGGGCCTGGCCTCGACAACGCGGTGCCCCAGCTCCTCGCAGAGCTTCGCCGCGGCCGTCGCCGCCTCCGCGCACTCGGGATCCACCGGCTGGCCATTCCAGGGCGTCGTCGTCAGCGCGACGCGCAGGCGTCCGGGTTCGCGCCCGATCTCCGCGAGAAACGGCCCGGTGGGCGGCGGCGCCCAGTACGGGTCGCCGACGTCGGGACCCGCGGTGGCGTCGAGCAGCGCCGCGCTGTCGCGGACGGAGCGCGTGACCGCATGCGGGACCGAGGCGCCACCCCAGCCTTCACCGGCGTCCGGTCCGAGCGGGTTGCGCGCGCGCGTCGGCTTCAGGCCGAAGAGCCCGCAGCACGAGGCGGGGATGCGGATCGAGCCGCCGCCGTCGGTCGCGTGCGCCATGGGGAGCATGCCCGCGGCGACGGCGGCCGCGGCGCCGCCGCTCGACCCGCCCGCACTGTGGGCTTGGTTCCACGGGTTGCGCGTCGGCCCGAAGAGGCGCGGCTCGGTGGAGGGAGCCAGCCCCATCTCCGGCGTGTTGGTCTTGCCGAAGATGACGAGACCGGCCCGCTTGAGTCGTGCGGTCAGCTCGCTGTCGTGATCGGCCACGTTGCCGGCGAAGAGGCGGCTGCCGTAGCTCGTCACCGCGCCCGTGTAGAGCGCGCCGAGGTCCTTCAGCAAGTACGGGACGCCGGTGAACGCGCCGGCGGGCAGGCCGCCCGCGATGGCGCCGCGCGCCTCGTCGTAGAGGCGCGTGACGACCGCGTTCACCGCCGGGTTCCGCTCCTCGACTCGGGCGATCGCCGCGTCCAGCAGCTCCCCGGGCTTCACCTCGCCCATGCGGACCAGCTCGGCGAGGCCCAGGCCGTCGTAACGCTCGAAGTCCGCGAACCCGTTCATGCGTTCCTCCTCACCCGTGTCGCTCCGGTCGCGCTGTCATCCGCGTCGTGACCGCACGCATGCTCACGTGGGCGCTGGCCGCCCTCGCGATCGTCTCGACGGCCGGCGCGGAGGATCAGCTCTACCGGCCCGAGGGGACCGGCCCCTTTCCCGCCGCGGCTACGTCGCGCTCGCCAGCGCGTCGAGGACGCCTACGGCGCGCTCCGGCGGCTGCGGGCCCAGCCGTTCGTGACGCCGGAGGCCGTCGCCCTCATGGGCTTCTCCAACGGCGGCTACGTGCTCCTCTCGGCGATGCGCAGCACGCCGGCCGCGATGCCCCGGGGCTTCCAGGCCGCGGTGGCAATGTTGTACCCCCAGTGCAAGTTCGACATCGGCGCAACCTTACTATGCGCCGGTCCTCATCCTGATGGGCGAGGCCGACGACTGGACGCTGGCCGGCTACTGCCGTGACCTGGCCGACGCGGCCGTGCGCGGAATCGGAGCGCCCGTGCTCTTCCACGCCTACCCCGGCGTCCACCACTCGTTCGACAACCCGGCGGCCCGCCTCTCCTACTACGCGGCGGCGCGCAACCCCAACAAGCCGGGCGGCTGCTGCGGCGCGCCCGTGGGCTACGATGCGCCCGCGCACGCCGACGCCATCGAGCGCGTGGCGCGCTTCCTCGCCGAGCATCTGCAGGGCGCCGCGGGCCGGTAGCGCTCCGCTCATTCCCGGAGGTGCGGGTCGAGGGCGTCACGCAGCCCGTCGCCCAACAGGTTGAAGCACAGGACCACAACGAAGATCGCCAGGCTCGGGAACGTCGCGATGTGCGGGAACTGCGCGATGAAGCCGCGCCCCTCGGCGGCCATCGCTCCCCACTCTGGCATGGGCGGTCGCGCCCCGAGGCCAAGGAAGCTCAGGATCGCCGCCGCGAGGATCGCGGCCGCCAGCGAGAGCGTCCCCAAGACCACCAGCGGGGCGAGGGAGTTCGGCAGGACGTAGCGGACGATGATCCGCCGGTTGCTCGCGCCCAGTGCGCGCGCCGCCTCCACGTACTCCCGCTCGCGGATCGAGAGGGCCGAACTGCGCGTGAGCCGCGTGAAGGCCGGCACGGTCCCGATGCCGACGGCGATCATCGCGTTGAAGATACCCGGCCCCAGTGCGGCCACGATGGCGATGGCGAGGAGGATCTGCGGGAACGAGAGGAGCACGTCCATCAGCGCGCTGATCGGGTAGTCGGCACGCCGGAAGAATCCCGCGATGAGCCCCAGCGTTGTGCCGAGCCCGAGCCCGATCCCCACCGAGATGAGGCCGATGGTGAGCGAGATGCGCGCGCCGTGGATGATCCGGCTCAGGATGTCGCGGCCGAACTGGTCTGTGCCCAGGGCGTGCTTCGGGCTCGGCGGCTGCAGCCGCTCGCGCATCGAGACCTTCGTGGGGTCGTAGGGCGCGACCACGGGAGCGAACACCGCCGCCAGGATCAGCACGAGCAGGCAGCCGGCGCCGGCCATGGCCGCCCGGTCGCGCCGCAGGCGGCGCCCGGCGTCGCTGCCCGGCCGCGGATCCCTGGCTCGGGTGAGCTCGGTCATGTCGGGCTACGCGTACTTGATCCGCGGATCGAGGACCGCGTAGAGGAGGTCGACGAGGAGATTGATGGTGACGAAGGTCACCGCCGCCACCAGGATGGTCCCCTGCACTAGGGGAAAGTCCCGCGTGAGGATCGCCGTCACCGCCAGACGGCCGAGCCCCGGCCAGCTGAAGATCGTCTCGGTCACGACGGCGCCGCCGAGAAGCCCGGCGAACTGAAGGCCGATGATGGTGACCACCGGGAGCAGCGCGTTCCCGAGCGCGTGCTTGGCGACGACCAGCCGCTCCGCCAGCCCCTTGGCCCTGGCCGTCCGCACGTAGTCCTGGCTCAACGCCTCCAGGACGCTCGAGCGCGTCAGGCGGGCGAGCGCGGGGACCTGGATCCCTCCCAGGGTGAGCGCCGGGAGCACGAGATGGCGGAGGCCGTCGAGGGTCCAGAGCGGCCCGCCGCGGCCCGACACCGGGAGCCAGCCGAGTGTGAAGGCGAACAGCCAGATGGCCATGAGCCCGATCCAGAAGATCGGAAGCGAGAGCCCCAGGAGCGCGGCGACCATCGAGAGCTTGTCGAAGATCGAGCGGCGCTTGACGGCGGCGACCACGCCGATCGGTATCGCGACGAGAAGCGACCAGATCCGGGCCGCGATCACCAGCTCGAACGTGTTGAGGAACGCGACGGCAACCTCCTCGCTCACCGCCCGCTGGGTCAGCATCGACCGGCCGAGATCGCCCTGGAGCGCATGCGAGAGATAGCGCCAGTACTGGACCAGCACCGGCTGGTCGAGACCGAGCTGCGTCCTGATGTTCGCGACGACGTCCGGAGGCGCCGTGGGCCCGGCGACGATAGTGGCCGGGTCCCCAGGGGCGAGGTGGAGGATCAGGAAGACCAGGATCGAGGTGCCCAGGACGGTGGGGATCGTCAGGAGCACGCGACGGGCGACGTAGACCGGCATGCGTCGTCGAGGGCCGGCGGTCGGGCCTGGACTACCCGGCCTCGCCGCCGGCCCAAGGTCTCGCTAGCGGCCGACCGACACGTCGAGGAGCTTGTGGTAGCCGACGTCGTACACGGGATGGGGCCGGAGGTCCTGGACCTTGGCGCTCATGATCATCGCGCGGTCGGGATGCCAGAGCGGAGCCCACACGGCGCTCTCCACGACGCGCTTCTGGACCTCAGTGTAGATCTCCTGCCACCGCTTCTGGTCGGCCACGGTGCGCCCCTCTTCCAGCAGCTGGTCCACCTTCGGGTCCACGAAGTTGAACCGGTTGGGCGCCGGGCGATTCTTGGAGTGGAAGTAGAACATGAGGATCTCGTCCGGGTTGGAGTGCGGCATGCCCATGGCCATGATCGTGTGCTCGCCGGCCTTCAAGCGTCCCCAGATGGCGGCCTCCTCGAGCAGGACCTGCTCGACGTCGATGCCCACGTCCTTGAGCTGGGCCTGGATCAAGGTCAACGTGTCCGGGTAGCCATACCCGGCGATGGCGTGGACCGGAAGCTTGAGGCGCTTGCCGTCCTTGACGCGGATGCCGTCGGGGCCTGGCTTCCACCCCGCCTCGTCCAGGAGCGCCCGCGCCTTGGCCGGGTTGTACTCGTACGCCGCCTTCGCCACGTCCTTCCACTGGCCGGCCACGATGGGCGACAGCGGTCCCTGCGCGGGCGCGCCGAGGCCGTAGAAGATCTCGTTGACGATGTCGTCCTTCTTGATCGCGTGGTTGATCGCCTTGCGGATACGGATATCCTGGACCAGCTCCTTGTTCATGTTGAAGCCGAGGTAAACCACGTAGCCGACCTTGTACTCGAGCACCCGGAGCTTCGGGTCCTTGCGCAGGCGCGGCAGCTCGGAGAAGGCGATCCACCGGCTCACGTTGAGCCCGATCCCCTTCTCCAGCTCGAAGAGGCGCGTGGTGTCTTCCGGGATGATGCGCCAGACGACCCGCTCGAGCTTCGCCGGGCCCCGGTTCTTGAACATCGGCGGCCCCCACGTATAGTCGGGGTTGCGCTCGACGACGAAGCGGTCCCGGAGGACCCACTCCTTGAACCGGAACGGCCCGGTCCCGTCCACGGCCAGCGTGCCGTAGTTCGCGCCGTGCTTCTTGATGGCCTCCGGGTTCAGGATCGAGGCGAAGCCCGAGGCCAGATTGAAGAGGAGATAGTTGGAACGCTCCTTCAGGCGGAGCACGACGGTGTGGTCATCCTTCGCGAGGATCTCCTCGACCTCGGCGATGCGGTGCTTGGTCGGCGAGGCGGTGGCGGGATCACGCCAGCGGTCCAGCGTGAACTTCACGTCGTGCGCGGTGAGGGGCTTGCCGCTGTGGAACTTCACGCCCTTCTTCAGCGCGAACGTGTATGTCTTGCCGTCGGGCGAGACCAGCCAGGTCTCGGCCAGCCCCGGCGTGATCTTCTCCAGATCGAAGTCGAGGTTCACCAGCGTGTCGTAGAGGTTGTACAGCCGCTCGGCCGCGATGACGGCCGTGACCTTGTGCGGGTCCACCGACTCGGCATCGGTCGGCTGGCCGATGATGAGCGTGTTCGGCTGGGCGTGCGCCGGCGGCGCGACGAGCATCGCCAGGAGCCCGGCCACGACCGGCCCGGTCCACCATCCAGAACCACGTCTCATGACGGATCCTCCTTTGCCCCGCGGCTCAGACCGGCGCGGTCTTCCCTCGCCACGGGGTGTTGGCCTCGTACACATGAGCGGCGCGCAGCACCGTGGCCTCGTCGAAGGCCCGGCCGATGAGCTGCAGTCCGACCGGGAGGCCGCCGGCCGTGAAGCCACAGGGGACGGACACGGCCGGGAGGCCGGTGTGGTTCGACGGTCGGTTGAGGCGGATCATGGCCCCGAGGATCCCCTCCGACGCGTTCTTGATCTTCACGGAAGTCTCGCCGACCTTGGGGGCGGCCACCGGAACGGTGGGGGCGGCGATGAGGTCCACGCGCCGCAGCGCCTGCGCGAAGTCCTGCCGGATCAGCTCACGCACGCGCTGCGCCTGCACGTAGTCCATGCCCATGAACAGCTTGCCCCACTCGAGCCCGAAGCGGACGTCGGGCGCGTAGTCGTCCGCGCGCGTCCTCAGCCAGCGCTCGTGATACGTGGCCGCCTCCGTGAGGACGATCGCGACGTGCACGCCGGCAATGTGCTTGATCTCGGGCAGTGAGACCTCCTCCACCAACGCGCCCAGCCCTTCCAGCACCTTGACCGCCTTGCGGACCGCTTCCTCGACTTCGGGATCGAGGCTGTCGAAGTAATACTGGCGCGGGACGCCGATCCTGAGCCCTTTCACCTCCCCGGTCAGGGCCCGGGCGTAGTTCGGGACCGGCACGTCCACCGTCGAGGGATCGCGTGGATCGTGTCCGGCCATGACGCCGAGAACGAGCGCGGCGTCCTCGACGGTCTTCGTTATCGGGCCGGCGTGGTCGCACGTCCAGCTGAGGGGGATCACGCCGTACTTGCTCACGCGCCCGTAGGTCGGCTTGAGCCCCACGACCCCGCACAGCGCCGCCGGGATGCGGATCGAGCCTCCCGTGTCCGTCCCCGTCGCCGCCAGGCAGAGGGAGGCGGCGACGGCCGCGCCCGAGCCCCCGCTGCTGCCCCCGGGAATCCGGTCGAGGTCCCACGGGTTCCGGGTGGGCGGCGTGAAGACGCTGTAGGCGAACTCGTGGGTGTTGGTCTTGCCCACGATCACGGCGCCGGCGCGCTTGAGGCGCGCGACGACGGTGGCGTCGTAGTCCGGGACGAAGCTCGCGAGGATCTTCGAGCTGGCCGTCGTGCGCACGCCCCGCGTGTAGTAGAGGTCCTTGAGGCCGATCGGGATCCCGTGGAGGGGGCCGAGGTAGTTCCCGGCGAGGATGGCGTGCTCCGCCGCCTTGGCCGCGTTGCGGGCCTCGTCCCGCGTCACCGTCACGAACGCCTTCAGCCGGCCATCGGTAGCGGCGATCCGGTCGAGCACCGCGTCGGTCACTTCGACGGGCGAGACTTCCTTCTTCCTGATCCGCGCCGCGAGGGCGGCGATGGTGCTGAAGGCGAGCCTCGCGTCACTCATGGCCGTTCCCCCCTCTCGGGTCCGGCACCGCAGGCAGGAACACGGGCGCAGGCCCACCGAGGCCCACGTCCACCTCGCGCAGCTTCCGCATCTCGCCCAGCCCCCAGTCGACGGCCGGCGCGAGCTTCTCGAGTTGCTGGTCGGTAATGGCCAGGCTGTTGGCGTCGACGACAGGGCGAAGGCTGTCCTTCGTCGCCTTCGGGGCCTGGCCCCCAACGCGCGAGGGAAGCAGCGCCGCGCCCGTCAGGGTTCCCGCCGCGCCCACCGCTCGAAGGAAGCGGCGGCGCGACATTCGCCAGGAAGCATTTCCGCCCGATCGCGTATCCATACGCTCCCTCCCTCTTTGATCTGACGCTGCCATTCCCCGAGCCCCGTCGATGTCGGAGAGGTGAAACCAGACCGGGGAAAGCTTCGAACTCACCACGTGGGGTTCCCCTCGCTCAGTACGAAGGCGGCGTTATCGCCCAGAGCACGATGGCCTTGCCCCGGCCGGCGTTCTCCCAGCGGTGAGGGATGCGGCTTTCAAAGGTGATGCTGTCCCCTTCCTTCAGGAGGTGAGTATCATCTCCAACCCAGAACCGAAGGCGCCCCTGCAGGACCACGGCGCATTCCTCATCGCTGTCGTGGGTATATGGTTCGCTTCCGCTACCTCCCCCGGGCAAAATCTCCGTGTAGATCATCTGCAGATGCCCGGCGAGCGAAGGCGATAACAGGTGATCCGTGACCTGATTCCGAGGGAACACAATCTTGCGGCGTTCCGCCTTCCGCACCACCAAGCGCTTTCCGTGGTTTTCGTCAAAGAAGGTACTGACGGACGCGCCGAGCGTCCTCGCGATCTTCTGGATCGATGCGATCGAGGGGTTAGTAATGTCCTTCTCGACTTGACTGATGAAGCTCGGGGTGTACCCCGTCCGCTTCGCCAGCTCGGCCACGGTCAACCCACGCTTGGACCGGAGGGCACGGATCCGTCGGCCGAGTCTCATTGTCGGAGCCTTCTTGAAGTCATACTAACGAAGTTAAGCACCGTTATTACTACCGCTCGCGGGTGGTGTCAAGAGCACACAGCGAGACTGCCGAGGACTGATCATCGCTGCAGGTACGACGCGCTGCCGCGCGCAGCGGACCGACGACCTTCGGTCGGCCGACTATCCCTTCTCTGAGGGTTGAACCCTGCCGATGCTCCAGCCGCCGTCGCCCGTGAGGACGTGGCCGGTCACGAAGTCGGCGTCAGCAGAGGCCAGGAAGACCGCCGCCCCCGCGACGTCCTCCGGCGTCCCCGGGCGGCCCAGCGGCGTCGCCGCCAGCATGAGGGCTCGGCGTCGAGCGTCCGTGACAAGCCGTTCGCGTGTCATGTCGGTGAGGATGAGTCCGGGCGCAATGGCGTTCACCGTGACGCCTGCCGGGGCATAATCCACCGCCATCGAGCGCGTGAGGGCGATCACCCCGGCTTTTGCCGCGCTGTACGACGAGGCTCTGGGAAACGCTCGTGAGGTTGATGTGAAGCATGCGAGTCCACTCCTCCTCGGACGTCTCCAGCACCTCGTGGGATCCACCGATGCCGGCGTTGCTCACGAGCACATCGAGCCGCAGGAACGCCCGCAGGCAGGGCTCTCCAGGAGTCGCTTGACCTCAGGGCGCGGAGCGAGGCAAAGAGTTCGAAACGTGTCGACTACGGGGAGCCAACCTTTCTCAGGACTTCCGGATCGTCGGCGCCCACTGCTGGCGATAACAGCCGGGCGCTCGTGAACTTCGGGATCGTCTCGTCGAGAGCCGTCGGTGCGGCGGCATGTCGAGACG
>JACQPS010000078.1 GCA_016207445.1 Gemmatimonadota bacterium
ATTGCCGCCTGGAGCATCGAGAGGGCCTGTGTCGCGATCACGATGCGATGGCGGCTCAGGCGGTCAGCCAGGACCCCGGCCACCGGCGCCATGAGGAAACTGGGAAACTGGGTGGCAAAGGCCATCGCCCCCAGCATGAAGGCCGAGCCGGTCAGCCGGTACATGAGCCAGCTCATCGCCACCTGCTGCATCCAGGTGCCGACCAGGGAGAGCCCCTGGCCGGCGAAGAACAGCCGGAAGTCGCGGTAGCGCAGCGCGCGGAAGGTCGTGCGGAACCGCTCGGTCACGAGCGGAGCCATTGGCCGGTCCCGCTGGTCCTGTGCGACACGGTGCATAGGCCATGGTACCACGCGGAGGGCGAAGCGTGCCGTGCAACAGCGATCCCTCGCCCTATTGTTGCAGAGGTGGCTACCGGGAGGACCGGCATGGCGAGCATACCGGCGGAGCCCGGCGAGCGGCTGGAGGAGCAGCTCGGCCGCGGCGACCCGATCGAACAGCCCTTGCCCGACGGCGGGATGCTGCGGATCGAGCGTCCGCTGCCGTACCTGCTCGTGTACCGGGCGACGGGGGCGGAGCCGGACGTCAGTGCCCGGCTCATCCGGAGCGAGGCGTCCTATCTGCTCTGGCGGGGGCGGCCGGACGATCCAGGGCTGGGGGCGCTGGTGCGCGACGTCGTCTCCGCAGGCTCGACCCGGCACGGCGCGTTCCTCGTGCTCGAGGTGTGGGCGGTCAGGGGCGCCGACGCCACGCTGCGCATCTTCTGCCCGGCCCGCGAGGGTCGCGCGGCGGTCGATGCGCTCGGGCGGGGCTTGCACGAGCTCGCACGGCTGCACCCGGACCTCACGGTCGAGGTGGTACCCGCAGAGGAGCGGCATCCGAGCGGTGCGGCTCCGCTGCTGACCATCTCCGAGTCGTACGCGCTCGGCTGCTTGCTTCTCGGCATCGAGGTGCCCGCCCTCTACCTCCAGCAGGACGGGCGCATCTACCCGCTCTTCTTCCGTCGCTTCCGCGAGATCTTCTCGGCCGCGCTGCGGCAGGCGATCTTCGACTTCCTGCGCGTCGAGACCGACGCGCACATCGAGAACTACCGCGCGCTCGGCCCGCGCACCGTGGATGAGGCCGTGTGGGCGGCCGACCGCGCACTGGAGGAGATCGGCGTCGCCTTCGACTTCCTGCTGCTCATCTCGCCCATCAACGAGGACGAGGCGTGGCTGGAGTTCGAGGCCGGCGGGCAGGCGCGCGCGCCCAACTTTCGCTACCGGCTTCTCCCCTTCGATCCGGACGTGTTGAAGCGCCGGCTGTACGCGGTCGAGCTCGAGCACATCGAGGATCCCGCGCTGCTGTACCTGCTCGGCGACAAACGCGACGAGCTCGACAAGGAGATCTCGATGCTCGCGGAGCGCGGGTCGCCCGCCTTCCTCTACAGCAGTATCCGGATGTTCAGAAGGGTGGACCCCGCGCTGCTGGAGCTGGCGGAAACGATCCTGGCGCGGCTGCCGCCCGAGCCGGCCGTTCCGCCGCAGCAGTGCGTGGACGCGGAGGGCTTCCGTGCGGCGGCCCTGCGCGAGATCGCGCGCTACCAGGCGCGGGCCGCTGCGTTCACTCCCGAGGTGCAGGTCCGGCCGGACGTGAGCGGCCTGCTGGTCTCGCGTGGCAACCTGCTGATCGGACAGGAGCTACTGGTCGACCCCAAGCGCAAGGACGCGCTGCTCCAGCACGAGGTCGGTACCCACGTGCTGACCTATGCCAACGGCGCCGCGCAGCCGCTCCGGCAGCTCGCGCGCGGGCTCGCGGATTACGACGAGCTTCAGGAAGCACTCGGCGTGCTCGCCGAGTACCTGGCCGGCGGGCTGACGCGCGACCGGCTGCGGACACTGGCCGCCCGCGTGATCGCCGCGCACGCGGCTGAGCGCGGCGCCGACTTCGTCGAGGTCTTCCGCCGCCTCACGCGCGACCACGGCTTCGAGCCGTACGCCGCGTTCGACGTCACCGCCCGCGTCTACCACGGCGGCGGCTTCACGCGGGACCTGATCTACCTGCGCGGCCTCGAGCTGCTGCTGGAGTATCTCGGGAACGGCGGCACCCTCGAGCCGCTCTACATGGGCAAGCTCGCGCTCAAGCACGTGCCGCTGCTGCAAGAGCTGCGCGATCGGAGCATCCTGCGCGATCCGCTCCTGCTTCCAGTCTACCTCGAGCGGCCGGATGCGCAGGCCCGACTGGAGGCAGTGCGTGGGGGGAAACGCATCCCGGACCTGCTGGAGGAGCTCGCATGAGGATCGCCTTCGTCATGGACCGGATCGCGCGCGATCCCGCTACCGCGACCACCGTGCTTCTGGCGCATGCCGCCTGGCTGCGCGGCCACGACGTTCACCTGCTGGATGTGCTGGACCTGACCTGCTTCCCGGATGGGCACGTGGGTGGATTGGCCCACATCCCACCCGAGCGGCGGCCCGCCCCGCCCGCTGAGTTCCTGGACGCGATGAAGGGCGGGGAAGTGCCGCGCCAGCGCGTGACCTCGGCCGAGCTGGATGTGCTCTGGCTCCGGCAGAACCCGAGCGAATGGCGGCCGGATGAACGCTGGGCGGCCTTTACCGGCATCCTGTTCGGCCGGATGGCCGTCGCGAAGGGCGTGCTGGTGCTGGACGACCCGAACGGCCTCGTGCTCGCCGAGAACAAGTTCTACCTGGAGCGCTTCCCCGCGCACGTCCGGCCGCGCGCGCTCATCACCCGCAGCCTGGACGAGGTGCGCCGCTTTTACCAGGAGCTCGGCGCCGTGGTGCTGAAGCCGCTCGACGGGTACGCCGGCCAGGACACGTTCCTGGTGCGCGAGGATGCGACGAACCTCCCGATCATCGTGGAGTCGCTCGGCCGCCGCGGCTTCATCGTCGTGCAGGAGTACATCGCAGCCGCGGGCGAGGGCGACCTGCGCCTCTTCGTGATGAACGGCGAGCCGCTGCACGTCGACGGCGTGCACGCCCTGCTCGGTCGCGTGAGCGCCGACGGGGATTTCCGCGGCAACCTGGCCGCGGGGGCGACGCCGTTCGTCCCCCCCATCGACGACGAGACCCTCGCCGTGGCCGCGGCGGTCGGGCCACAGCTCAAACGAGACGGCATCTTCCTGGCGGGGCTGGACATTGCGGGTGGGAAGCTGCTCGAGGTCAACACGCTCAGCCCGGGCGGCCTGTACGCGCTGGAAGCACTGACGGGCATCCGCTTCGCCGATACGGTGATCCGCGCAGTCGAGCGCAAGCTGGAGCGGAAGCGGGCCGACCGCCGCCTGAGCAACCGCGAGCTGGCCA
>JACQPS010000094.1 GCA_016207445.1 Gemmatimonadota bacterium
CGTACGAGTACGTGCACGTGTACGTACTCAGCGCTTCCGCGGTTGGCGAGGCTTCGGGAGAGGCGGGAAGGAGTCCGGTGTTGTCACTGTGTCGGTCAACTTGACCAGCATCGAGACGATTCGGACCAAGAGGTGTTTCGCGTTGCCAATCTCGGGCGCCTTCAACAACTCCATGTCGACAATGTGGTCCAGCGCCGAGCTGACTTCTGTCGCTGACGAACGTGCCACCCTGTAGAAGTACGCGCGCCGCCCCGGCGTTCGCTCGCCGCTGCCCTCTGCGATGTTGAGTGGTATCGAAGCGGTTGCTCTCACAAGCTGATCCACGAGATCCGGCCGACCGCGTCGGATCGTTTTCCTGACGCGGCAAATCTCGCGGCTCAACTCCCGCGCGACTTGGTAGACCTCCAAGCGTTCATGATCGAGCATCAGCCGGCCCGACGCTGGTCCGGTCTAACAAAGCACGGGCACCGGCGCTTCGCCATGGCGAGACCGGCCAAGCCGGAACGTACACGTGAACGTACTCGTGCACGTACTCGTACACGTCTGTTGCGGATGACTCTTCCAGGAATGCCTTAGGAAAGCTGCCTCAGCGCCTCGCGATACACCGCGAGGTCCGCAGCGGAGAAGAGCACGAACCGCACCTCATCGAATGCGCCCGCGTGCACGCGCAGCTCATCCGCTACGGCGCCCAGGGCCACGCGCGCGGCAGCCTCGATGGGGTACCCATAGGCACCGGTGCTGATCGATGGGAACGCGAGGGTGCGCAGCCCCTCCTCCCGCGCGCGCGCCAGCGTGCTGCGGTAGGCGGACGCGAGCAGCTCGGCCTCGCCCGCGCCGCCGCCATGCCAGCGTGGGCCGACGGTGTGGATCACGCGCCGGGCCGGGAGTCGGCCGGCGGTCGTTGCCACGGCGTCGCCGGTGGGCAGGCCGTCCGGGTAACGCGTCCGGCGGATCTCCTGGCACTCCTCCAGGATGGCGGGCCCGCCGCGGCGGTGGATCGCGCCGTCCACGCCGCCGCCGCCCAGGAGAGTCGAGTTGGCGGCGTTCACGATCGCGTCCACGTGCTGGTCGGTGATGTCGCCCTGGACCAGGCGGAGCGTGGCCCCGGCGATCGTCACGGCGTCTTGCGCCATGGCCATCAGCCGCCGGCGGGCGCGGTCTCGCTCTCCTCGCCGTATACGACGACGCTGCCGGGCCCGGTCGTCTTGGCCGCGCCGACCGCGGCGCCGCCGTGGGCGAGGAGCGTGGCGGGGTCGAGACTGCCATCCACCGCCACCATGCCGATGCAGATCGTCAGAATGATGGAGCGGCCGCTGCGCGCGAAGCGGAACTCCTGCATCGCGGCTTGCAGCCGCGCGGCCGCCGCGCGCGCGCCGGTGATGGGCGTATCCTCGAGCAGCGCGGCGAAGTCGTCGCTGTCCAGGCGTGCGAGCAGGTCGCCGGGCCGGAGCGTGTGGCGGAGCAGCTGCGCGACCTCGAGGATGCAGGCGTCACCCGCCGCGCGGCCCAGCGTCCCGTTCACGGCCTTGAAGCCGTCCACATCCATGAAGAGGAGGGTGGCGTGGCGGCCGCGCTCGGCCTGTCGGATCACGCGCCGCAGGTTCTCCTCAAGCGCGTAGCGGTTCGGCAGGTCGGTGAGCGTGTCGTGCATGGCCAGGTGCTGGAACTTCTGCTCCCAGTGCTTGCGCTCACTGATGTCCTGCTTCAGCACGACGAAGTACTTCACCTGGCCGCCCGGATCGCGGATCGGGCTGACCGTCTGCTCCTCGGTGTACTGGCTGCCGTCCTTGCGGCGCGCCAGTACCTCGCCACGCCAGCTCCGCCCCGCCAGCAGGGTTTCCCACATCTCGCGGCGGGTCGACTGCCGGCCGGCACCCGCCTCCAGCGCGAGCAGCGATCGGCCGATGGACTCTTCCGCGGAGTAGCCGGTCATCATGGTGAACGCGGGGTTCACCCACCCCACGGTTCCGTTCCGGTCGAACACGACCATGGCGTGGCCGAGCGACTCGAGGATGCCGGCCAGCAGGTACGGTTGCTCGGGGTGGCCGCCGCGCGGCGCGGACGGAACGGGCGCTGGAGCGGCGGGGGCGACGTCGACATCCACGGGCTGCGCGAGCGCCGAGGCCGGCGCCGGCGCGCGCCGCAGCTCCGCCTCGTCGCCGTGGCTGCCCAGCACCCGCTGCACCTCCTGGAAGGTGGTGTCGCCGGCGGCGACGCGCTCGATCGCCACCTCGTGCAGCGGACGCATGCCGGACTCGACGGCCGCACGCTCGAGCTCCGCCATGCCCGTGCCGCGCGTGATGCACTCCTGCACCAGCGGCGTGACGACCATCACCTCGAGCACGGGGCCGCGCCGCCGGTAGCCGCTCTGGCCGCAGCGCTTGCAGCCGACCGGCCGGACCAGCGGGGACACGCCGTAGCGCTCGGCCCACTGGCGCTCTTCCTCCAGCAGTTCGGCCTCGGTGATGCGCTGCGCGCAGCCATCGCAGATGCGGCGGACCAGCCGTTGCGCGAGCGCGCCGCGCAGCGTGGCGGCAATGCTCGGCCGGTCCAGCCCCAGATCGAGGAGCCGCGGGATCACGCTGACCGCGCTGTTCGCGTGCAGCGTGGCGAGCACCAGGTGGCCCGTCAGGCTGGCCTGGACCGCGACCAGCGCCGTCTCGTTGTCGCGGATCTCGCCGACCAGGATCACGTCCGGGTCCTGCCGCAGGATCGCGCGCAGCGCGGACGCGAACGTCACGCCGCGCCGCCGGTCCATCTGGATCTGCGTGATGCCCGGCAGCTCGTACTCGACCGGGTCCTCGACCGTCATGATGTTGACGTCGCCCGTCGCCAGCTCGCGGATCGCGCCGTAGAGCGTGGTGGTCTTGCCGGACCCCGTCGGACCGGTGACCAGGACAATGCCGTCGCGATGCGAGAGCAGGCGGCGCAGGCGCCGCAGCTCCCAGGCGGGAAGCTGCAGGTCATCGAGCCGGTGAGCCGCGCCCGTGTTCAGTACGCGGATCACCGCCTTCTCGGTCTCGCGCGTCGGTACGGTCGAGATGCGCAGGTCGAAGATCTGGCCGCCGACCTGGATGCGGGCGCGGCCGTCCTGCGGGCGCAGCCGGTCGGCAATGTCCAGCTTGGCCAGCACCTTGATGCGCGACAGGATCCGGTTCAGCGCCGGCAGCGGCATCTGCATGTACGGCCGCAGCACGCCGTCCACGCGGAAGCGCACGGCGGCTCCCTTCCCGTCCGGCTCGATGTGGATGTCGCTCGCGCCCTGCTGCACGGCGTCGTGCAGCAACACGTTCGTCAGCTTGATCACCGGCTCGGTGATGACATCCGACGCCTCCATCGCCGACGGGCCGTACTCCTCGATGACGCGCACGGCGTCCTCGGCGGCGTCTCCCTCCACGCGCTGGAGCAGCGCCTCGACCATGCGCTCCGGCGAGTAGGACGAGTCGATCGCCTCGCGCACGGAATTGGGCGAGGCGAGCGCCACCACCACCGGGCGGCCCGACACGAACTGCAGCGCCTGTTGCGCGTCCAGCTCGATCGGGTCGGCGGTCGCCACGAGCAGCCGGCCCTGCGATTCGCGCAGCGGGAAGACGTGGTAGCGGCGGGCGACGTTTTCGGGGATCAGCTTGAGCGCGATGGGATCGGCGGTCGCGAAATCGGCCACGGGCACGCGCAGGTACGTGGCCAGCCGCTTGACGAACTCGTCTTCCGGCAGGCTGATCGCGGCCGCCACGCCGGACCAGGCTCGGTCGATGGCGGTGCCGGCGGGGATGCTCAGCCCTTCCGTGCCGGGGAGCGCGGCGTTGCGGGCCGCCATGACCAGCCAGTGATCCGCCATCCTGGCGAGAATCCTTCTGTGGCGTGTGACGCGGATCGGCGGGGAGACGCTCGGAGCCGCTGCGAGACCTCATGATACGCCCACGCGACCCCCGAGGCAACACCCGGCGCAGGTGTGGCGGCCTGTGTCCGTCACTCCGCGACTCCGCCGGACGGTTGCCGCGGGCCGGAGACGTCTCCAATATCAGCCATCCCCCCGACGGAGGTGTGACCATGCCGCTGTCCCTCACCTCACCGGCCTTCCAGCACCAGGGCACGATCCCGCGCAGGCACACGTGTGATGGCGAAGACACCTCGCCGCCACTCGCCTGGTCGGGCGCACCCGACGGCACGCGCAGCTTCGCGCTCATCGTGGACGATCCGGACGCCCCCGATCCACGGGCGCCGAAGACCACGTGGGTCCACTGGGTGCTCTACAACATTCCTGCGGATGCGAAGGGGCTGCCCGAGGGCGCGGGCCGCGGCGACCTGCCGGCCGGCACGCGCGAAGGCGTGAACGACTGGAAGCGCACCGGCTACGGCGGCCCGTGCCCGCCGATCGGACGGCACCGCTACTTCCACAAGCTGTACGCGCTCGACAACACGCTGCGGGATCTCGGCCGCGCCAGCAAGGCCGACCTCGAGCAGGCCATGAAGGGGCACATCCTGGGGCAGGCCGAGCTGGTCGGCACGTACGAGAAGGCGAAGTAGAACGGAATGAGGCGGTACGACGTCGCGGTCGCCGGCCTCGGTGCCATGGGCTCCGCCGCGACGTACGAGCTCGCTCGCCGTGGCCGCCGCGTGCTCGGCCTCGATCGCTTCCACCCGCCGCACGCGCTCGGCTCGACGCACGGCCGCACGCGCATCATCCGCGAGAGCTACTTCGAGCACCCGCTCTACGTGCCGCTCGTGCGCCGCGCCTACGACTTGTGGGAGGATCTCGAGCGCGCGTCCGGCCGGGACCTGCTGCGCATCACCGGCGGCCTCATGATCGGCCCGCCGGACGGCGAGCTGATCGAGGCGTCACGGCGCAGCGCCGCGCTGCACGGCATCCCGATCGACGAGCTCACGCCCGCCGAGGTGCGTGCGCGCTTCCCCGGCCTCGCGCCGGC